>NZ_JBFBLA010000003.1:0-258832 GCF_040702485.1 Arthrobacter sp. NPDC080031 | reverse complement strand
CTGGGAAAACTCACGCCCATCGAATATGAAACAATCAACCGGACCGCGCTCACAGCGGCCTAAGACCCCGAGTCAACAAAAGCCGGGGCAGTCCCTGATGAGAGACAGAACGCTGTCGGGCCTTACCCTGATCGGCCAGGTAGGTGGGAACCCCAGGGAAGCCGCATCAGCATCGTGCCAAGTCGCTAAATCCCCTGGTAGCCAATCGTCTAAATTCCGCATCAGCTGCACTGTCCGGGAAACCGGCGGGGACTCGGGAGCCGCAGGTAATTTGATCTCGCGCAAGGACCTTACCCAAGTGACGCGGCCCTCCAACCCCTTTACGCAGGTCTTCAAGTAGGTCAGGATGCAGGCCTTTTGATTCTTTCGTTCCAAAACAATTGTCGTTGGACACCCAAACAGTTTCCCCGTGCATTGAGACTCGGGCCGCCTCTAGCACCGAGAACCAATGAACGGTGTCCCGGTACCCGTTACCGGCATTATTGAACGGCCGAACCCGCATGGCCGCTCTCGAGGCGATGTCATCATGCGTCGGGTTTGGGGTTTCGAGGATCACGATGCCATCGTCTTGAAGCTCGGCGAACTTCGAATCCAAAATGTCCTCAGCCATGGAAGCCCGCATTGCCGCGGCGTGCTCAAGTGTCGTGGCGATCGAGTCCGGACCGCGTTTCGCCAGTGCGCGAATCTTCTCAACGTCCGCATCGGCAACAGCTTTGATCCGCTGAGCAATCTCGATTACGACGATCTTTGGCACAGCTACTGTGACGTGTCCCGCCTTTATTGCTGAGCGCAGGTCTTCCCACACCAGGTCTTTACGCTCTGGATCCGCCATCAGCACATTTGCGTCGAGGATTATTTGCACACGGTCCAGCATGGCGCTTCCCACTCCCGGATGGTGCCCGTTAGCCGGTCGTCCACCGGATGTCTCCCTGCAGTCTTGAGCCCCTGTTCAGATCCGCGTGATTCCGCCCCCGCCGGATTCCCGTATACCCTGCCCGACTAAATGCCCGCTGAAGGCCCCATAACTGCAATTCCGGGCCAATGAGAGCCGTCTCAGGAAAGGATCCTTTGTCAGGACGGGTCGGGTGACATTCGGAGGTGTGTCCAAGCTCCCGGATTTCCGGTAGCTCAGGAACCATGTGCCTTGTCTCAGCAATGTGTCTCACATGGACTATTCTCAACAAAAGGGAATTTGACCTTTGATGATCATTGAGGAGTCGGCGTGGGAAGTATCGGATATGCCAGGGTCAGCACGGTGGACCAGAATGCGGATCTGCAGCATGCTGCATTGAAGGCCGCGGGCTGCAAGCGGATCTTTACCGACCACGGTGTGAGCGGAACGAGAGCCAACCGACCCGAGCTGGACAAGATGTTGGATCATCTGCGGGACGGTGACGAGGTCGTGGTCTGGAAGTTGGACCGGCTGGGACGTAACACCCGCAATCTGCTGGCTCTCATCGATGATCTGGAACACCGGGGGGTGCACTTCCGCAGTGTCACCGAAGGCATCAGCACTGGGACGATGGGTAGGGCAATGCTCACCGTCATGTCCGCGTTCGCCCAGCTCGAGCGCGATCAGCTGGCCGAGCGGACCAGGGCTGGTATGGCCGCGGCTGCCGAACATGGCCGCAAGGCCGGACGGCGGGAAGTCACTGCCGCTCATTCGAAGGTCAAGCGAGCCCGTGATCTGAAAGCGCAGGGGCTCACGCCGGCCGACATCGGGAAGATCATCGGGACCAGCCGTGCCACCGTGTATCGGTATTTGAGCATGGAAAGCAATGAGCTGCCCTGACGAGGGCCGAGGCGATGCTTGGAACGGCCGGGACAGGAACCTGCCGTGATTTGGGTACCTGCGGGTCCTTTACCGTACCGGCGATATCCGCTGCGCAAGGATCCTCTCCCGCCGATACAGTTCAAACTGTAGGCTCCGTGCATGACAGACAAGATTCATTGGCTGGTTCCGCCCCCATCCGTAGGTCTTTCCGGGGACGAGAAATTTACTGGAATGGAAGGAACGACTGTCCGAGATTTTTGGCAGTTCGCCCTCGGGGACTTGCGGATGAACAACGCACGCGGATATCTTGCCGAGTTCCTCGTTGGCAAAGCACTCGGTATCGAAAACCTGAAGCGCATCGAATGGGACTCCTACGATTTACTCTTCGGTGACATCAGCATTGAGATCAAATCATCGGCCTATCTGCAGTCCTGGGAGCAGAAGAGACCCAGCGTCCTGTCGTTCTCTGGCTTACAGGGGACCCGCTATCACCCGCGCGCACCGGGAAACGGCTTGGATCCGTCAGGAAGACGCTTTAACGCGATGGTCTATGTCTTTTGCGCACACACCGAGACCGAGCACGCCAAGTATGACCAGCTGAACGTTGGCCAGTGGGAGTTCCACGTTGTACCCCGCAGCGTTTTAGCTGCAACTGGGCTGAAGAGCCTGGGAATCGCCAAAGTTCGCGAACTCTCCGGTGGTCCGACCCCTTGGGCCGACCTTGCGTCTCGGGTCTCCGCGGCTGCCGCGGACCAACGACGGGATGATGACTCACCGTGGTGGACTCAATAGATCCGCCGCTGCCCGACTGGCCAGCGAAGAACTGATAGTGGAAGCCGAGGTCAGCAGCTGCGGGGTTCAATAGCCGGTGTGCGCAGGACGACCGTGGGGCCCGCGGGTCGTGGCCGACGTCGGCGCGCACGAAGACCTGTCCATGTAGTCTCGTTCCGTTACTGAGACCCTAGGAGGCATGTGTGGTTCGAGCGGAGAACGGGACGCTCGCGGGTGTTCTGGAGGGCAAGAAGCAGTACCAGGTCCCGCTCTACCAACGCGTGTACTCGTGGGGAAAGAAGCAGCTCGAGCAACTGTGGGGGGACGTGGTCGAGTTGGAGCGCATTCGTAGTGACGACCCGAAGGCCTCGCACTTCATCGGCTCCCTCGTACTGGCGAGCAGTCCTGACTTTGGCGCCATCGGCGTCAACAAGTTCCTTGTCGTGGACGGCCAGCAGCGCCTGACAACGCTGACTCTCCTGTTGGCTGCCCTCCGCGACCATTTGATCGAGGTTGGGGAGACCGAGCGGGCGGACGGCATTGACGCGCAGTACCTGATTAACGTCTTTGACCGCGGCAGGCCGCTTAAGGTTATGCCGACCCAGACAGATCGGCCCGCATACATGGCGGTGCTCAATCGTGCCCCGCAGGCTGGCGGGGAGGATGCTGTTGGCGACGCGTACCGGTTCTTCCGCTCCAAGATCGCAGCGGCCGATGACCCGGATGATCCTCATGACTTGGAACTCCTCGAAGCCGCCGTCGTACGCGGTCTCGCGCTCGTGGTTGTCACGGCGGAGCCGTCCGACAACGCACACCGCATCTTCGAGTCGCTGAACAACACTGGCCTCCGGCTGACGCAAAGTGACCTGCTCAAGAACTATCTGTTCATGCGGCTCGGTGATCGTGCAGATATGGTCTACGAGAACATCTGGCTTCCACTGGAGAGGAAACTCGATTCTGAGAACCTCGAGCTGTTGTTTTGGCTCGACCTCGCCCAGCGCGACGAACGGGCCAAGCAGTCGGACACCTACGTCGGACAGCAACGCCGACTCGAGGGTCTAAAGACCACCGACGAGGTCGAGGCTGAGGTGATTCGTATCGCCAAGCTGGGTGACGTGCTGGCGACGATCCTTGAGCCTGCGGGGGAGAAGCAGGCAGAGATCCGCCGTCGCCTCATCAGGATCAGAGCCTGGGGATCGACGACCGCATATCCGGTGGTGATGCAAATCCTCGCCCGACGCGCCGCCGGCACCGCCGCTGATGATGAAGTTGTGCGCGCGCTGACATACCTGGAGTCGTACTTCGTGCGCCGCATCGTAATCGGGCGAGCCACAGCAAACCTGAACCGGACGCTGCTTCAGGCGGTCGGTGCAGTCAGCGATGCGGACCACATCGACGTCGGGCTGCGCGAATACTTGTCCCGCGGCCGCAAACACTTCGCAACCGACCTCCAGGTTCGTGAGGCTGCCAAGACGATCGCGTTCTACTGGCAGGGCCGCGGGCCGCAAAAAAAGCTCATCCTGCAGTGGCTCGAAGAGGCCTACCGCCCGAAGGAGATCGTCGCCCTCGACCCGCGGCATCTGACAATCGAGCATGTGTTGCCACAGACCATGACTGAGTCCGTGCGCGAGACGTTCGCAGCGGGTTTCAGCGCCGACTCGGACATCGACTACGAACATGAGCGCGTCGTTCATACGCTCGGAAACCTCACCCTGAGCGGGTACAACAGTGAACTCAGCAACAAGCCCTTCGAAGAGAAGCGCGAGATGCTGGCCAAAAGCGGCGTATCGATGAACGGGGCGATCGCTGCGCACGCTAAGTGGGGTATCGAAGAAATCGACGCCCGGAGCGCTGAATTAGCAGAAAAGATCATCGAGTTGTGGCCAGGCCCGGACGAGAGCGTCATCGCAATCGGCGACGAACCGTCAGCGCTGCGCAGCCAAATCGCTGCTATCGTCGCCGAAATCCCCGCAGGGCGCTGGACTTCGTACGGCGACGTTGCAATCGTGGCCGGAACCTGGGCCCAGCCCCTGGCTGCGATCATCGCGAACTTCCCGATGGCTAACGCTTGGCGGGTCCTGCAGAGCGGCGGGACCATCTCGCCTGGGTTCCGATGGACCGAGGCTGACCGCAACGACGACCCGCGTGCAGTACTTGAGGAAGAGGGGCTCCGGTTCAACGAAGAAGGCCGCGCGGATCCCGGGCAGTTTATCGGTGCAGAGGAGCTTGCGGGAGCCGCAGGCCTCGACGTTGACGAGGACGTGATCGCCGCACGCCGCAAGAAGATCGAGCCACCTTCCAGAACAGGAAACAGGGTGTCCGTGAAGGACGCCCAGCTGGCATTCTTCGAGCGTGTACGAAACCACGGCCTAGCGAACGCGACCAACATCAGTACCTGGCGCAAGCCCGCCCCACAGAACTGGTACGACGTCAGCATTGGAGACTCCCGTGCTGTGATCTCCCTCCAAGCCAACTCGCAGAAGAAGCTAGTCACAACGATCTTCTGGATCAACTACGACAAGGACCTCTACGCGAAGTTGTTGGCCCAGCGCGACGCCATCGAGGCCGATCTCGGTTTCGGACTCGAGTGGGACGACAAGCCCGAACGCAAGGCATCCAAGCTCGTCATCAGCCGTTCTGGCGACTTCTTAGACGAGGCGCAGTCGCCAGAACTTGTCGAGTGGCTCGTGACTATGGGAGATACGTTCGCGGGGGTCTTGTCGAAGTACCTGTGACGGCTTTTACCCACCCTTGAAAGTAGAAGAGCGTGCGGAGTTGATCATTTTCCTCATGGGCTGCTCCGATGTGTCTACTAACTAACAGTGAATTCGCCGATTTGATCAGAAGGTTCCGAGACATAGTTACAGGAATCGCCCGCCGCCGACGAACCCACACCGTTCAGCGAAAATTGGAGCTGGCCGCCGCAGCGATTACCGTGTCGATGAGACGCCTCGTATCCCAAGGCTTTCGAGACAATCGGGTTATGTGACACGTTCGTTGCTGTCAGTTGGGTGCGGCATTCGCAAGTGCCGAGCGACCTCCGGGTTGTGCGAGCTTACGCAACAGCCGAGCGACCTCCGGGGTCATGGAGTAGCGCTCACCGTCCCAATCCCAGATGTAGTGCCAAGAACCACCCTTAGGGGTGGTGTACACGGGAAGGCCCGCGCGACGGATCGCCTTCCCCACGCCACCGAGAAGGCCAGCCACCCCCGCCTTGCCTTTCGGGTGGTTGATTCCGTTGGCGATTACTTCTGGAAGGAAGTGCGCGGTCTCGTCACCGGTCGCTCGTGCCATGTAACGGAGAACTGACTGTCCCGGCCCCGAGATCTCATCCCAAAGAGTCGCGGCGATTGCTGGAGCTTCGTCGGTCACAACCCAGGAGGGGACGATCCCTGACGGCAGCTGTGTGGGCGCATCGGGGTTAGGGACGTCGGCGATGAATTCTCCGAAGCGGATGTAAAAGTCCTCGACGCGGTGGTCGGGGACGTGGACCGTAATCGGAATAATCATAAGAACTCTCCAAGGGAGGTTGTAACCGGGGTTGACGTTCTGAGTTTGACTTCCGAAAACTCCAAAGTCAAGAGGGGTTGTAACCCTGCTTGCGCATCCCGCCCGATCAGATGACCGGGATGTGCCCCAACTTCAACACCTCGCCGTCTCGCAACCCTTGGGATACGAGACGCGTTGCTTCAAGCTGCCGCCGGGCTAATGCTCGTTATAGCCAGGGAGGCCAGGTCGAACACAGCGTGGCAGTCCTCGGTCTCTAACTCTGCGAAGTTCGAACATGGGACTGCTATATGAGAGCTGGGCCATTATTGGGTTGGGATTCGGAAATGGGCGGCCTTTTGGCCCTATTCCCCGAACTCGCCCTCGGGCGGTCGGTGTTTGCCGGCGCCTCGTTTTGTCTCGGGCTTGGCGGCGCTTAGCCTTCGCCTTGACGCTGCATAGGAACCGTTCGGGTGGTCTTTGTGGTGGAAAGCACACCTTCGGCTTCACCGATAGTGCCATTTACATCAGCCAGCTTAACGAAATCCGATTTGAAGACGTCGTAGTATACGCCGAAGAGCCTGCGGAGGACCGTAAGGAAGTTCACGGACAGGTGAACGAGCGCGAAAACTAGCAGTGCGGTTACGACCAAGTGAGCCCAGTCCGGGCGAAGCGCTCGAGGGGCCGCCAAGCTTGCGGCTAAGGTCACTGCTATGCCTAGGGCCAGCCCGGCGCAGTACAAGCAAGCAACTGCCGTCTCGCTGGTTAGCAGGCTCATTTTGCGTTTCAGCTTGAGTTGTTCAGACTCACTGATCTTGATCCGGAGATTTGCCAGGAAGATGAACCCAGTGACCATCGCGCCCGCTAACAGCCCGGTGGCAGTAAGAAGCGCTGTCGCTCCGCCCCTATCAAGTTTGTATCCCAGCGCGACGCCGAGGCCTGAGAAGACCAGGGGTACTACGAAAAGAACGAACTTTGATGACAGAGTGATCTTGGCGCTGCCAGACGGCCGGAGAGCTTCAAAATGCTTGACCAGGATTGGCTTGAGGCTGAATCTCGATAGGTCCGGCATTGCACACCTCCAGGTTGTAGCTAAATAGCTTTGGGGAACCAAGCTCCATATGGTTGAACACCGACTTCGTTCAAAACTGAAAACGCCGTCGAAGCTATCCCGTCAAGAAAATCCTCCTCTTGGGGTCTGACAGTATCGCTAAGGCGGTAGACAAACCGTGGCCAGCCGTGGCTTACATCCAGTATCCTCTTTTGGCCATCTTGTACGGTAACGATTTTCTCTTCGTCGAAATCGTTGTCGTTGTAGGCTTTGAGCCCTACCAGTCCGACCAGCTTCAGAGGCTGCTTGCCCCGCCCCACGACCGTCTTTAGCGCCGACACGACGCGTCCGGCAAGCTTGCTGCCCGGTTCGACCCCCACGAACATCCGGATGCCGGAAACGCCTGCCGAGTCGTCAAAGTCGAAGTTAGTACGGTCCACCGACCCCTTGGTGACCAATTCGACGCCGTTGATTCCGACATCTGTGCGGCCCAAGTAGTCACTCCAAGCGACTCCGTCAGCGATCTCTTTCTCAAGATGGATCTTGAGGTTTTGCCGCCCAAGTCCGAGATTGAGCTGATTTACGAACGGGGCGAGGAGGCTGGCGTTACTCTGCACTTCTGAGATGATAAGCCCCCACTGCTCTGCTGGCGGAACAATGAGAACCAACCGGGACCCTCGAAGGATGGCCTCCTCTGGGAGGATGTCCTTCGTCTTCTTGCCGGTATTCACATCTACGGCTCGGGCGGCCGAGCCGTAGTCCCCGCCCGAGGCCTCGGCTACGATTCCCCAGTTACTCGCCCGCTGAGAGTCAACGGTGAAGAACGTCGACTTGCGATCATCCGCCTCGCCCTGATCCACCATCCCCTTAAGTACGTCACCTATGACCGTCAGAAGGGACCCATTGACGCTCTGGTCGTCGAAGTTCAGGATCTCCTTCGGCCTTCCCTTCCGGGCCAACTGGAACAGAGATATGCGGTACCCGTAGGCGCTCAAATACTTCCCCAATCATTCAGAAATCAACATTCGCTAGCCTAATCTTTGCATCGTCCTTGAGTACTTACCGCCGGGCGCACGTTGCATGGATAAATATCGAGGCTATGCGCGGGGCGCGGCTCCGTTGGTCATGAGGTAGAGAAATTCGTCGTTCGGCTCGGACCCCCAGCTGGAATCCGGAGCACCGGGTTGGCGCGGCACTCGACAAGAGTGCCACGGCGGTGTCGAGTATGGAGGTGCCAAGCGGGACTCAGCCCTCAACTGTGGCGGAGCGTGGACTTTCACCCGGAGTGGATCTGGGATTCGTTGTTGTTCGTCGCGACAATTTCGTTGGCGCGATCGAAGACCAGCGCCCGTAAAGGTTGACCTTTTGCTGTGCCCAGGTGGGCGCGGGGAGACGCTTACTGTTCGCTGCTGCTTCCAGTCTGCTCGGTCGCTGCGCTCTCACGCGAGGCACGGTTCGTCGACTTCCGCCGGCGCCCAGCGGCGCCCGATTCGAGGCCGAGCTTCTTTAGTTCTTCGGGGCTCCACCCGTCCTTCGTGGCGCGCACGTAGGCGCGTTTGTCTTGATACGCTCAAGTCAGATTCAAGCACTCGCTCGGAAATCCGTATTGCCAAATTGGTTCGATACAATATAACGTTATGAACCGATTTTACCGCTCCGGCCTTATCGAAATGGTTGGTTGGCGTTTCCAGGCGCCTGCTCACGAAGCCTACGCCCGCTTCAACTCGGCCGGTTCCGACGCTTGGAAGACATTAGTCCAGCGCCCGAATCTCGGGTTCCATTGTCTCTTCACGCCTGCATGTCCTGTCGACACAATCAACGTTTCGCAAGCCGGATGAGATTTGTTTTACGCGCGCATCCCGCACATGTTTATTTGATCTTCCTATTCTCGTCATTGCTGTTCAGTTCGATATATCTCTTCGGAATAATGATCCAGCCTGTCGAACTTGAAAGTATCGTATCGACGTATGTCACGGCAGGGTGTACCGTTTTGCTGCTGACCCAGGTCGTATGGGGCCCGATGGTTCACCTACTCAGGCAGTCGCGGCTGCCGAACGTCACGGTGCCTTTGTGCGTGGGCGGAGTCACTTTCGCTTTGGCTTTCGTCTCCGGGGTAGTGGAGCGCTTCCTTGTTGGTGGGCCGGCCGCCTCCATGCTGCTGGGCTGCTACTTCGTCTCGGTTGCACTGGTCGGAGGTACCGTCATCGCGGTTTGGAAATTCGGTTCATTGCCTGACTAGGATGGCGCTCCGCTCATCCCTGTCGTAGTGAGCCGCACACGTGGTGCCTCGTTAATGACATCTATGTTCGCTCGGTCTTCATCGGAGGTTCCCAGCCACGCACCCCGCAACATACTCCGCATCCACGCCCACTCCGCCGACAATCGATGAGTAGTGCCCCGTCAGCCACGGCAGCCCGACCACGTAAAGGCCCACACATTCGGTGACGCCGCGGACTTGTCGCGGGTAGCTCCATGCATCCAGAACAGGAATGTCCACAAAACCAAGGTCGAGCTTGTAGCCGGTGGCCCACAGGACCGTGGTGATGTTCTCGCCGGCCAGGTTCAGCAGAGCAGGCGAGGAAACCGGTAGCCAGTCGTCCGCGGGCGCCGGCGGGTGTTCGGGCGCGTCGATTCCCGCGGCGGCGATGTAGGCGTCGAGCGCCCGCCCCATGCGCTGGCCGAACCCGGCCTCGACTGTTGCCAAGCGTTCGGGGAGGTCGTCCGTGAAGGTGAGTTCGCCGTCGTCGGCTGCTTCCAGGTGCCCGTGCAGCCGTACGCCGTTACGGCCGAGCTCGCGGAGGTGGATGTCGTGGCCGCCGTCGGTGCCGGAGAGCAGGGGGTTGCAGGCGAACCGTGCGGCGGGGGAGGGCAGTTGCCCGACCGTCAGGGCGTTGACCCCGTACTCGGGTCCGTGGATTCCGGCTTGCAGGATCCAATAGATGATGTCGTGCCCGCGATACCGGCGCGGCGCCTCCGGACACATCGACACCGCCAGATGAACCTCACGCCCGGCCGCGAGCAGGTCTTCCGCGATCTGCCCGCCTGACTGCCCGGTCCCGACAATCAGCACGGCGCCGTCGGGCAATTGCTCCGGATTGCGATAGTCGTGCGTGTGAAGCTGCAGGACATTCCCGGGAAGTCCGGAGGCCAGGGGTGGGATCTTCGGTATCTGGTAGGCGCCGGTCGCCAGCGTGCCCGCCAGCCGCCGTCGGACGTTTCGACGCTGAAGCCGCCATCCGACGTCGAGATCCGCGTGACGTCGGTGCCGGTCCGGACCGGGGCGCCGATCCTCCGCGCATAGTCGCGGAAGTAGTCCACGGCGTCGTCACGCGCCATGAACGCCTCCGGCTCCGACCCCGTATACGGCATGCCCGGCAAGTCCAGCGAGAAGTTCGGGGTGTTCAGCACGAACGCATCCCAGCGATCCTGCCACGCGCCACCCAGCGCGGCTCGCCGTTCAAGGACCACGTGCTCGACGCCGGCCCGGCTAAGGAAGTAGCTCGTGGCAAGTCCCGCTTGGCCTCCACCGACTACAAGCGTGTCGATTTCGAGGGGGCGGTTCTGTTGTACGGCTCTGTTCTGTTGTACGGCTCTGGGCGGGTCAGTCTCCATGAGCGATCCTTCCGGTCCCTTGGCAGAACTTTACGCTCAGTGGTCCGGGTGCGGGAGGTGCGGGCCTCAGCCGGAAGTGCAAGGTTTTGTCGAAGAATTGCCCAAGATTCTTCATTCGACCATCCAGCTGGGGCGGCTTATGGGAGCATCGACCTCGGGGCCTTTCCCGTTGGAGGTTGGGGGTAGCGATGTTCGTTCCGAATTCCGGTGATCAGTTCCGAGAAGATGATCTTCCAGCCCAGATTCGTGCACTGCGGATGCCGCGTTGGGCTGGTGCGGTCCTCGGCGCGGGCCTCGTGGTGATCGCAGTGGCAGCGGTCGCCGGCTCGATTCTCGTCAACGAGAGCGACGGGACGATCATCCCGTTTTGGGTCGAGGCGCTCATCCTAGCGGGAGCAGTAATTTCGGCGATCTCGGGCGCCGTCCTGCTCTGGCATGCGGGGGAGTGGGTCACGCTCACGCGGGACGAGGCGATCGTGACGAGGGCATTCGTTGTCCAGGTCCGGGTCGGACGCATGCAGATTGAAGACTTCCATGCCTACCTCCACCAGTACCCCGCTCGCGGGGGAGTCCAGTACCGCATGGTGCCGACCTTCACGACCAAGGACGGGTACGACCGGCTCCGGGATCTGCCGCTGCCATTCCTGTTTTACTGGAATCCGGTCGGCGGCACGGAAGCTCCCCTGCCGCCGCGTGCCGCGTACATTGAGGCCTGGACCCGAGCGGGCAGCGGCCCGTACTCGAGAGTCATTCCCGCCGGCGCCGTACCCTACACGCTCTCGATGCACCGGCAGGCCGTGCGGACAGGTCTGCAGCGCCGCGCTCGCATGTGGGCGATCCTCCTCCCGGTCGTTTCGATCGGGCTCGGTCTAAGCCTCGGCTTCGGTCTCGGACCTGTCGCCAAGGCCTCGGGCCATAGCCGCACCAGCTTCGACAACCGCAGCTTCGACGCCCAAACGAACCGCACCGGCATCCGCGATCTCGACGACGCGCTCACCCCCGCCGTGACCTCCTTCCAATGGCGTGCGATGGTGTATCCGGCGACCGGCACGAGGGATTTCACCTTCTTCCCGACCATACGGTCCCTGCCGTCGGCGCCTTACACGGTCCGATACTTCATTCGTGACCCTGCGCAGCACGGCACGGACCTCAGCGTTCCGGAGCAGAAATACGGCCGAATCGTCTCGCAAGGGACAATTTCCGTAAAGAACCCCTCGATACAGTTCACGCTCGACCACGATGACAGCACCTTCACGTTCGAGACGCGCGACTCGGATCTCTACAGGAACCTCGCCGCGCTTCCGGCATCGACCCCCACACCGATGGCCACGCGCTGAGACGCGCCTTGCCCAGGCGGAAGTGCCGATGCAATCCTCCTGAATCGGTCCTAGAGTGTTGGCCATGGCTATCGCACGCTTCCCGGTCGTCGTACTCGACTGTCCCGATCCCCAGACCTTGGCCGAGTTCTACAGCGCCCTGCTCGAGTGGAAAATCGAGCGGAACGACGACGACTGGTGGTCAGTCCGCGCCGAGTACGGCGATTCGCTGGCCTTCCAGAAAGTCGACTCCTACAGGGCGCCACAGTGGCCCGGCCAGGACGTCCCGCAGCAGATGCACCTCGACGTCGTAGTCGATGACCTCGACACCGCTGAGGCAGCCGTGCTCGAGCTCGGCGCGACCAAGCACGAACATCAGCCGGGAACGTCATTCCGGGTGTTCCTTGACCCCGCCGGTCATCCTTTTTGCCTCTGCTTGGACTGATTACAACATCGGTCAGGATTGAAGAAGCGGTCAGTGCGGCCTCGGCATAACGTCGAAAGCACGAAGCAACCCACCTCACTGAAGGATCTGCCATGACCGCCATCGAATCAGTCACCCTCGAAGTTCCTGACCCCGCGGCCGCCACCGCTTTCTACGACGCCGCCTTCGGATTGGGCCCGCGGGTGCGCGTGCGGGCCTCGGGCGCTCCCACTGACGGCTTCCGCGGGTTCACGCTGTCGCTCGTAGTGTCACAGCCGTCCACTGTCAGCAGCCTGATCGATTCCGCGGTGGAGGCTGGCGCCACGATGCTGAAGCCGGTCGCGAAGTCATTGTGGGGCATCGGCGGCGTCGTGCAGGCTCCGGATGGCGCGATCTGGAAGGTCGCGACGTCGGCGAAGAAGGACAGCGCTCCGGCCACTCGGGAGGTCGACAAGATCGTGCTCCTGATGGCGGTGGCGGACGTTTCCGCGAGCAAACGGTTCTACGCCGACCGGGGCCTCTCCGTTGGGAAGAGCTTCGGTAAGTACGTCGAGTTCGCGATGCCGTCGAGTCCCGTCCAGCTCGGACTCTACGCGCGCCGAGCCCTCGCCAAGGACGCCGGTGTCTCTCCCGACGGAACAGGATCGCATCGACTCGCGATCGGCAGCGACGCCGGCCCGTTCACCGACCCGGACGGATTCGCGTGGGAGCCCGCGTCAGCGTGAGGCGGGCGATGTCTCGGCTCGTCCAAGGCCCTTGGGGCAATCGGTTCTCCGACCCGGTTCACGAAAGCTGCCGAGGCAGTCAGAAGGGGTCACTCTGGTAGGTGCGAGAATTTGTCCTCACGGGCCGCTCATCGGGATGCTTTCCTTTGGACATACAGGGCAACGGTGAGGCAACGCCCAGGAGAACTATCATTCCGTTAGGTACAAGTGACTGTCAGTAATTTGCCCTAAACAACTCGATCGGCGCGTTCCCAATGCTCCCGCAGCAATGCGCCAAGGCGATCGGGTTCGATCCGGTGCGGGGGATCGAAGTGGTGGCGGTCCGGGAACACTTCGAGGCGGAAGTCCGGGAACACCGTGGACAGCCGCTCGGCAACCTCGCCATAGTCGTCCGGGTTGCTTAGGCCACCGAGCACGAAGAACACTGGCCGGTCGAACGCGGCGAGTCGGGCCCTATCCAGATCGTAAACCTTGAAGTCCCGCAGAAATGCCCTGATCCCCGCCGGCCGCTTGGCCATCCACGGCGGCGGTCCGCCCTCGGGCGGCGGCGGAAGGACGACGTCGGGCTTCACTCCCAGCCTCATGAACGCGGCCATGAACTGCGCAGGGGGAAGCGTCTCCAGCGCTTCATATTCCTTCCAGAGTTTGGCGTGCGCCGGACTCCAGTCCCAACTCCCGGCCCATGCAGGCTCCAGGAGCGTGAGGCTGAGCAGTCGCTGTGGATGCTTGGAAGCGAACGCCAAAGCGGCGGCTCCGCCTCCCGAATAGCCGAGTAGGTGGAACGTCTCCCAGCCGCGGGCATCGGCCTCGCGAAGCACGCCGTCGATTTCGGTGTCCAGGCTCCAGCCCGGCGGCGGCTCGTCGCCATCGTACAGTTCCAGGTCCTTCGCGACGGCGTCCACGTCAGGCCCAAGCGCTTCGATCAGCGCCCCGTACGCGGGTTCGGCGGGAAGGACGCTCCCAGGAAGAAGGACAACCCGAATCGGCTTCATGGCGGAACTCTACGCCGGTTGGTGCGGGAAAGGAGGGCTACTTTCCAGGCG
Source organism: Arthrobacter sp. NPDC080031 (assembly GCF_040702485.1). Classification (NCBI taxonomy): domain Bacteria; kingdom Bacillati; phylum Actinomycetota; class Actinomycetes; order Micrococcales; family Micrococcaceae; genus Arthrobacter; species Arthrobacter sp. NPDC080031. The sequence continues at coordinate 244,630 of NZ_JBFBLA010000003.1, read as the reverse complement.
AGAGGACAGTGACCCCGGCGTCAACCGCAGCGGCGAGAAGCTCGCCGTCGTAAGCGATCATCAGATCAGCCTGGAGCCTGATCGCAGTTGCCAGATGGATCGCATCCGCGATCCGCAGGCCGCCAGGAAGGGCGGCCGCGTACATCAGATCGGAACGGGCGATGTCCACAAGATTGATGCCGCTCAGGACGGTATTGACTGGTTCTGCGCCCAGTCCCCGCCGCCGCGCCGCGCAATGAAGCTCGGTGTACAGCAGCATTGACGCGACAAGGCGGTGTCCGTTCAGGGCAGCAGTAGAAAGGTACTCAGCCGCAGTAGCTGATTCCGGTTCGTCGACCAGAAGCTTGAGGATCGCCGAGGTTTCCACATACGTGATCACCGATCACCACGCAGATCGGCCAGCATGTCCGAGGTGCTCATCTCACTCCGGATGCGCGGCACAAGCCTGAAATCCACAGGACTCTCAGCGGCAGGGCGGACGCCGCCTGACTGCAGCAACCGTTCGAACGGCGACGAGGAAGGCGGGATGAGCGTGGCCGCAATTTCCCCATTATTGGTCACGTCGATGATTTCGCCGTTTTTGACGCGCTCCAGAATCCTGCTGCTGTTGTTGCGGAGTTCGCGGTGCGGGATTGTGGTCATCATGTGCCTCCGTAGCAATCGTAGCACTGCCCGAGACTGCGGTGCGGCGGGTAGTTTGCACAGGCCGCAGGAGACGCGCTTGGCGGCGCGCGGCCGATGAAGTTTTTGACAAATAGTAGCCATCCGCCCAAAGCCCTGTATGCTTGTAGCTGTTGTTGTGTTTGGCATTTGGTAGTTCAGGCAGTTCCCGCGGTCCATCAACCGCGACCTTCTGAAGTAACGGTGGAGAACACCCCACACCGGAGGCCCGACAGTCGGGACAACCTCCACCTTCAGTAAGGAAACTGAAAAAATGGCTACAGGTATCGTCAAGTGGTTCAACTCTGAAAAGGGCTTCGGCTTCATCTCCCCGGAAGATGGCAGCCAGGACGTTTTCGCTCACTACTCTGCAATCAACTCGGGCGGCTACCGCTCCCTCGAAGAGAACCAGAAGGTTTCCTTCGACGTCGAGCAGGGCCCCAAGGGTCCCCAGGCAGTAAACATCCAGGCTCTCTAAGCTTCGGATTTCAAAAAGCAGGGCCGGTCAATGACTGGCCCTGCTTTTTTTGCGCCGCTTTCCGTGTTGTGTGACCACTTCGCGACGCGCAAATTACCGGGGGATGCGCTAGATCCCTGTCGACACCTGAATCCAAGTGTCGACAGGGATTTGGCGTGTCGCCCAGCTTTCCTGGAGCGCTCGGCCCGGGGTTTGGTCGTGTCCCTCTGTGGACGGTCTTCGCCCGGATGTGGGATTCTGCTCAATCACTCGAATGGACAAATTGCCGGGCCCGCGAAATCACGGGACTGGCAACTTCGGCGAAGAGAGTGATCCAGCAGAACCCGGCAGTGTCCCTAGGTTGTCCTGTGTAGCCCTTATTCGCAGGCTATGCCGTTGTTATCCCTGCAGCCTTGTCCGCTGCCGCCTTGTCAGCCGCCGTTTTGTCTGCCGCAGACTTCGCCGCCGCTGCGGCTGCTGCCGCACGTGCATCCGTTACCTTCTTGGACTCCGAGCGTTCCATCCAGAGCAGGACTCCCGCGTCGGACTTGGTGCAAATGAACTCCTTGGGTGGATAGCTCTCCTTTGCGTTTTCCGTCACGCAGGACGCGGACTTTGGCGCGGTCGGTGTCGGTGTTGGCGTAGGAGTCGGCGTTGCCGAGGCGGATGCTGATGCTGATTGCGAAGCGCTGGCCTGCGAAATTGTTGGGCTGGCTCCGCCACACGCGGCAAGGGAGAGCGCCGCGGCTGTTGATGTGACGATGGCGAAGACCTTGAATGCAGCTTTGCGAGATTTCAAAAGGTCGTGCGACGCGTGCTTTATTTCCCCGTTGTTTTCAGGCGCGCGAGTATTCATTTATTGCCCCCATGATTCAGTTTTTGACGCGAATGTCTGAAGATCCTCGCACCCGAAATGCAAGAAAAGAAGAAGTTGTCCACATGGATGAGAGGACCCCTTGGCGGAGCCCTCAACAGCATGGCACGGGATCTTTATTAGAAACTATGTTCGAACAAGAAAAAGAAGATTCGAATAAATATCCACATGCGAGAGGTTCGATCTGGAGGCGGCCACGAAAGCCCCGTAGCGTCGAAAGCAAGAGACCACCATCAGGAGAGCCATGGAGAAACCACCGCCAAACCTCACTTCTTTGGACGCCAGGGGAACACTGAGTTTTCATCGGCGCACACGTAGATGCGAAACAAAACCCCACGTCGGCACACGTAGACGCCTCCCCGCGCACACTGAGTTTCGCCAAAACACCACTTAGATGGCAGTACCGGACTTTACGGTTGCCCTTGGAACGAGGTTCGTCAGCGCACCCGGGGGATTCCGTGGGAGTGGCTGGATGTCCGCCTGCCAAAGCCCGGCTTCGGGCAGGAAACAGTTGAATCGTCTGGACCTCGCACCGCCTAGGGACCGGATAGTGCTGGATCAGCGCGTCAGAGAAAGTTGGATCGCGAGTGTTCGATCAGGAAGTTCGGCGAACGCTGGACTACGTTGCTCGCGGAATGATGGTTCGAATTGTGGGCGCGCCTGGCAGCGGGCGTACGAGTGTTGTGCAGAAGGCTATTGCCGACCTCGAAAATACCGGAGCGACGGTCTACTCCATTTCGGGACTCCGCTCACATCGCGGAATACCATTTGGCGGAATACATAGCCTGAGCCTGGATATTCGAATAGGCCAACTGGGAGTTCTAGGTGTGGCGGACACCTTGGCAAGCCGGCTCTCCACGCCAGGGGAGCGCGTCCTTGTAGTCGACGACCTTGAGTTCGTCGACACCGAGACGGTAGCGGTTCTCGACGCCGTCCGGCGTCGGACAAAACGGCCCATGATCGTCACCATGAGCGAGTCTTCCATCTACTCGATGGCACAACGTGCGATGCTCAGCCCGGGTTCGGAAGCCAGGGTTCACCTGAATCCGCTTCGCTACGAGCAGGTGAACGTGCTCCTCACCGAGACTCTGGGAGCTCCTGCGGACACAGACACCACCGCCCGGATCCTGACGAAATCTGCAGGGAACCCCCGGCTTGTGGTTCGCATCGCTGAAACTGCATCCCTCAGTGGCTTGATTGTCCTTCGCCATGGTCAGTGGCACATGACAGGCGACACTTTGTGGAATGACCACCTCCATGGCACGGTGGAATCCCTCCTGGAAGGACTTGAACCCGACGAACTCACAGGCCTTCAGGCCATGGCCATCGCCGGGACCACGCCCCTCGATGTGCTGCAACAGGTAGTCCATTCCGACGTTCTCGACAGGCTCGAACAGCGCGGCCTGATTTCCGTCATAGAGGATCTCCACAACACTGTCTGCGCTGTGATTACCCCGCCGCTCCTGGCCGACTATTTCCGTGGCCAAAGGGTGCTCACAAGCAGGCAGGTCCTGAAGAGTCGAATCACGCGAGCCCTCAGTGCTTTGCCGCAGGACCCCCACGTTGACGTCAACTCGGCTGATTCGCTGATGCGGGTTCTGGCCGCGCTGCGCCTCGAACGGAGCTCCGACGACGCAGCTACTGCACGCCATTTTCAGGAGCAGATCTCCGTTCTGGAGCGTCAGCGCTACGATCTGTGGGATGCCGACAGATCAGTGCCGAATGCCGTGGCGCTTCTGAGCGTTTATTGGGGGTCGCCTATTGACGCCTCGAGAATTGAGCGCGTGCTTGCGCAGACTTTGACCGCGGAGGGAGAACCGTGCGATCTCCTGTTCCTGGCCTTTACCAAAGCACTTTGGGCGATCCATAAAGGCAAAGGACTGGATTCTGCAGCCGGCATCCTCAGGAGCTTCGGGAAGGAACGTCCCGAATGGGCCGCAGAAGCCGAAGCCGCGGAACTTTTCCTCATGGCGTCTTACGATCGAATGCCCGAGAACCTCGACGAAATCTTCGCGCAGCTACGCGATCGTCACCCGGAAAGCGGTGTCATATCCAGCATCCGAGGCATTCTGGAACTCTACCGATTCAACCCTTCTGCCGCGCTCAAAGCCATCGACACTTCAGCCGGATTGAGGGGCATTCCCGGAATCGAACCGTTCATCCGCGGAATGGCATTGTTCAGCTCGGGGCGGAGTGAGGAGGCAATTGTCTTTGCGCTTGACCAGCGCGCAGAAGCCCGCCGTAACCTTGACCAATTCGGGATGGTTTCCAATACCTATGTGGCTGCCCAAGCCCTGATCTACCGCGGCTATTTCGACGACGCCGAGTACCTCATGGGCAGCATCTTTGCCATGGGGCGGCCCGGCTTCCTGGTGGCTTCCCTCCACGACGCCATGCTCAGGCTCGCTGGACTGAGGACGGCGACGTCCGCGATCTTGCCCGCAGCTACCCTTGCAACTCAGGCGCGGCGCGAAGCTGAAGACATTGGACCGCTCCCCGGGACCGCTAGGGGAGTGTACGAACTCGTCGCCGCGCGGCCCCTCATCCCCGCGGTATTCGACGGGAAGGCCGCGAAACTCATTCAACGGCAGCTCGAACGCGGCTATGTTCTGGAGGCGATCTATTCCGCATTGTTCTTCACGTGCCTGCTCCCTGGCCGCAACGTTCTCGATCTGCTTCGGCAGACCTTGAAAGAGCACGGCTCCACCTCGTCGCATGATCAGCTTTTGGCAATTGCTGGTGCGGTTGTGGAGGACGACCACCAAATGCTGGGCATGCTGCTCGAGCATTACGAGCCGGACGCCGATTTCTATCAGGTACGGATGCTTCTCCGCGGTGCATTCAAGCGGTATGCATTCGTGGACAACACCATCGGTGCGGCCGCGATGGACCGGGCGTACTCCATGTTCGCGACACGGTTTCCCTCGGCGGATGAGCCCATCGCGTTTAGTTCGGGAAGCTATTCGCCCCTGACAGTCCGGGAAATCGAGATAGCATCCCTCGCCGGTCATCGATCCAACCCCGAGATCGCCGAGCACCTGGGAATCAGTATCAGGACCGTGGAAAGCCACATCTCCAACGCGTTGCGCAAAACGGGAAGCCCGTCCCGCACCGCACTCTTTGACCTTGTCCGGGATTCGTCTCCGTTCCGCGAGAAGCGGCTTTCCGAGTGAGCGGCATGCGGGCTTCGATCTAGAACGTTCCACTTTCCTGCTTGAAGACGAAGGAATGCGTAACGGTCAGCTGCTCCGGAACTGTGTGGGAGATGAGGACGACTACTTTGTGCTGTGCCCACTCGCCGAGCTCGTCGATCAAGGCCTCGATGCCTCGAACGTCCATACCGTTGAAAGGTTCATCGATGGCGACCACAGGGGTATCGGCGACAGTGCACATGAGCAGCCAGAGTTTGCGGATATTGCCTGTCGACAGCATGGAGACGGGCTGCTCCCCCAGTCCTCCAATCCGTATCTGGCCAGTCGGGTGAGCCCGGCCTCCGGGCCAACCTGACGGCAGCGGGCCGCAAGAGCCAGATGATCGTGAACGGTCATGGAGGGGTAGAGCGCCGGCGTCGTTCGGCAGACGCTCCGTACGTGGCGCGCGTCGGGAGAGCCAGCGTCGATGCCGCACAGACGAACGCTCCCGGCCCAAGGTTGGAGGAAGCCGCTGATGAGCTCCAGGAGAGTCGATTTACCGCTGCCGTTGCTGCCGGCCACCCGGTAGAGCCCCGGCTCGTCCATGCTGAGACTGAGTCCGTCCAGGACGGGTGAGCCTTCCCGGTAGCCGGCGGTTACAGAATCAATTTCGATCGAAGCCTCAAAAGACGTTGGTGCAGGCATACGGCGGCTCCCAGGGTCAAAAGGATGGAATAGCCCAACAACAGCACGGTGCTGAATGCAGGGCCGACAACAAGGATGAGCGAGCAAGGAGAAATCAGGAGGAGCGTGAAGAGGCCGTCCATCACATCATTGGATTTGGTGCCGTCAGTGGTGGTTGGCGGACGGGAGAGCGATTCCGCGACCACTCCGGACGCTGCGACGATCAGACCCGCGAAAACAGCACCGGGAGCCGGAAGGTCGAAGGCGAGAAGTGCCCCTAGGAAGACAAATCCACCGATGGTCGCCCCCGCCATAACGTAGATTCCGACGAGCCGGACAACGATCGCGGTGGCCGGGACGCCGTTCTCCCACGCAAAGCGGTAGTGGTACAGCTTCGCAGTGGGCCCGATCCGATAAAGCATCGGTTCCGTGACCCCCAGGCTCAGGAGCACGGCAATACCAATCAAGCCCTTATGCAGCTCCCCGCCGCCGAGAGCCGAGTGCAGGGGAAGGATGTCCCGGGCTCCCAGGAGGATGCCGACGACGGCGATCCAGGCGAGCACGATGGTAGTGATCACGGAGCCCTGTTTGCTGCTCAACAGATCGGTGACAACGAATACCCCGAAGTTTCGCACCGGGCGTTGGCTGCCGCCCCGTCCGATGCCGAGGGAAAGCTTGCGGTAGCTGAGGCGGCGCCACGCCCGGATGCTGAGGAGGAGCAACACCCCGGAAATGACGGCCCCTAGAAAGCACAACCCCGGAAGGAAACGTGAGGGGTCGTCTGCGAGGCCGTCGAGCCGGGAGAGCCTGGGCACGAGGAAGCCGGTGGCAGCCCCGAGCAACAATCCGAGGATGAGGGCCAAGAGACAATACAGCCAACGGAGGCCTATCCGTCGTGCAGGAGTTGAAGCGAAGTGGAGAACGCAGTAGGCGCACGCACAGGAGGCGAGAGTCAGGACGGAAACCGATGCAGCCACGACGTTGAGGTAGCTCGAGGATTCTTCGAAGAAGACTATGAGGAATACCGCGGCCGAATACCAAAGGATGCCAATGCGGCGGAGCGCCGGGACGAGGCCGTATCTCACGACAACCTGCGGGAGGGGAAGTTCCATCGCCCGGAAGAGCTCCAAATGCGGAGTGCCGGAGACTGCCAGCCGCCGGCTTGAAACTACCTCGGTGAGCACTGTCGCGACAGCGCAGTAGAGGATCGCGAGGAATCCCCAATTGAGCACAGCGGCCGTGTCATGGCGGAGCGGGCCGTCACGAAGAACAGACATCGTGGACGCGAACACCATTGTTCCGAGCAGGACCAGCGCTATTGAGCCTAAGAGCGCGAGGGACCTGAAGGCATCCAGGGTGAGTGGCAAACGCATCGCATTGACGATTTCGAACGCCCGGAAGTCCCGCAGGATCCGGTAATCGGACCGCCGGACCGACGCGGCAGTGACCCTGGCGTTCGAAACCTGGCGTTCGACGTCGGCGGCAGAGACTCTGGTCCTCATCAGCGCCTAGAACTTGCTCCGGGGACTCTTCTTCTGGACTGAGTCCATGAAGGCCACAAGGGTGAGGACCGCAAGCCCGAGCGCGCAGACGACGGCGATTGCCGACGTCGTTCCCTGGAACGGGACAACTATTACCGGACTGAGGGCCGCCGCGTTGGCAAAACCGGCGACGGCGAAAACGGCCGCCTTGAGCGGTAGCCATTTCCCGGCCGGGCTGAAAGCCGCAAGCAGGGGTGCCGCCACGGCGAAGACAAGAAGCATGGTGACCGTCGTGTTCTTCAGGGCCAACGGATCAATATTGTTGAGGCCATCCGGGGCAGGAGAAGTCCAAATGAGGCCGACGGAAATGCACGAGAATGCAGCGACCATGAGGCCAACGATTCGTAGAAGAAGGCTGTAAAGCTGAGTAGTCATTGGGAGTTTCTGTCCGTGGGTGGTGGTCGGGGAAGGTCAGCCGATAGCGACTATTGTTGACAGAGCCATGGCTGAAAGCACAACGAGGATCTTCCTGCCTGTGGAAAACCCGCGCCAATGTGGGAAGAAGATCGCCAGGGCAAGAACCGCCATCGAGGGGAAATAGGCCCAATATCCGGGGATCTCCCGCGGTTGGATGACGCCGAAAACCACGCTGAATAGATTCACCGGAATCGTGGCGAGAATGGCGATCACAAAGAAGGCCCCGATATTGAGGCGACCGGCAAGTACCGATTTTCCCGGGATCACGCGTTTGTCCAGGAACGCCGCGAGCGAAAAGTACAGGGCGATGATTACCGCGTAGACAAGGAAGAACAAAACAGTGCCGACCGTCATGGAGAGATTCAGCAGGCGATCGTCCCCGATTTCCGACCGTACGTCCGCCGGAACGTTCGCGTTGAGATACCTTCTGGTCAGGGGAAGCCGCAGGGCTACCAAAGCCATCAACAGAATGTAGCCCGCGATCCACAGAGAACGGGACGTGGAGACCCATTCCCTGGCTGCCGTTGGCTCGGGCCGCAACTTTCCGACCTTCGCGACGCTGATGACGGTTTCGGACTCCCGGCCGTCCTCCGTGCTGGTCATGAATTCCTCCTCAGCTCCTTAGCTGGATCACGATGGCCTCGATGGCGGCCCCGAGGACTATCAGGGCGATGGCAATGGCCAAAGTGCCGAGGGAACGGGCCATGTCGTCGATGAACGACCGCACAGTTGCCGGCTCGCTCTTCATCAGCAGCCTGCGGGCCAGACCCGCGGCGGGCTGCAATCCGGCGGTTGCCGCCAGCACCAGGCCGAAGAACTCGAACGGCACATACCAAATCACGTCGGCAACCAGGCCGGCGCCGCCGACGGAATGCACCCCGAGGGATACCGTCGCTCCGACATACAGCGCCAGGATTCCGGCTCCGAGAAGCGTAGTCAGCCCAAGGGTCGCGACCCCGGAATAGAGCACCAAGGCTGCGCCGACGTTCCGCCCAAGGATCTGGAGGAAGTCTTTGCTGTAGAGGGGACTCCCACCCATATCCCTGGCGTCCCGAATCCAGGACAAGTCCACTGCAGAGTAGCCGAAGACGGCAATGACTGCCATGGCCAGGCCCGTGCTTGGGAGCAACCATCCAGGGATGCCCCCAAGCACGCGTGCTGTCTTAGCAAGCATCGATTCAGGCGACTGCTTGCGCCCGGCCGATGCGGAAGAGGACGCTTCGAGCCGTTGCGATCAAGGCACCAGTGATTCCAGCCCCGAAGATCGTGCCGATGACGACGAGAGCCCAGCCTCCGACCTCGATGGCGTGCATGATCTGGGACGCCGCCGCGGCAGAGATGCCAAGGGACCCGGCGATCCACGAAACAGCCAAGCTCGCGCTGAAGATGCCGACCACACCCAGCGCCGCTGCGGCCGCCGCTTGAAGCCCGGTCCTTTTCCTCATTGTTGATTCCACTTCAACCCCATTTCTCGAGTAGAACGGCCAACGGTATCGCTGGCCTTGAAAGCGGCGACCCTCCTCAGCGGAAGACCATCCACGATTCAGATTCTCTCGGTGAAATTGGCGTCTAAGTGTAGAAAAGCGAAAAATCAGTGTGCCCAGGGCCGTTTCTCAGTGTAAACAAGCCGGATCTCCGTGTGCGTGCGGGCCCGTCTCCGTGTATTTCGGGGGAAAACACGGAGGGCCTCCCGCGGCCGCCCATCACGGCCGCGGCAAGCCACAGCTACCGTCTCGTCGACGGTGCCTTGGCCGGGGACCCGACAATGAACGGCCTCGTGTTGAGCGGTTCGACAGGAACAATTGGAGGCTTGACTTCAGAGATCGGCTCCGAAGGCTCACCGTAGGAACCGGTTCCGAGTCCCCGAACCGTCCAGCCTTGCGCCCGCCATGCTCCGGCGTCCAGGACGTTCCGCGCGTCCAGCACCATCCGGCGTCGTACGAGCGAACCGACGGCGGCCGGTGACAGGGCGCGGTATTCGTCCCATTCGGTGAGCAGCAGCACGAGCTCCGCGCCTTCGAGAGCGCGCGTCGTGGACGCTTCGAAGCGGAGCTGGGGGTAGCGCATCCAGGCATTGTTGATGGCCTTGGGATCGGTCACGGTCACGTGGGCGCCGGCTGCGGCCAGTTGGAGTGCGACGTCAAGGGCGGGGGAGTCACGGATGTCGTCGGTGTCCGGCTTGAAGGCCGCGCCCAGCACGGTGACAGTGCGGCCGGAGAGGAAGCCCTTGCACATTTCACTGGCGACGTCCACGGCGCGGGCGCGCTGGCCCAGATTGATCGAATCGACCACCCCCATCCACTCATCAACGGAAGGCACGGACAGCGCTTGTGCCTGTGCGCGGAACGAGCGGATGTCCTTCGGCAAACAGCCGCCGCCGAAACCCAGTCCTGCGTGCAGGTAGCGGTTGCCGATGCGTGGATCCAGGCCCATCGCCTCACTGAGCTCGGTAACGTCAGCCCCTGAGGCGTCGCAAAGCTCGGCCATCGCGTTGATGAAGCTGAGTTTCGTGGCGAGGTACGCATTGGAGGCGGACTTGATGAGCTCGGCGGTCGCGAAGTTGCAGACCAGCCGCGGGATCCCGGCGGAAATCAGCGGTTCGTAGACGGCGTCGAGGGCGGCCGTTACGCAGGCGCCGTCGGCAGAGTCCTTGCCGCCCGGCACGCCGTACACCAAACGATCCGGTACCAATGAATCCTTCACGGCCGTGCCCTGGCGCAGGAATTCGGGGTTCCAACCGAGCAGGACATCCGGCCTGCGGGCAAGGATGCCGCGGAGCATGTCCACTGTTCCCACAGGAACGGTGGATTTGCCGACGACGGCGGCGCCCCTCGCCAGATACGGGAGGAGGCTCTTCGTGGCTGCGATTACGTAGGAGAGGTCCGCGGTATCCGAAGTCTTGGACTGCGGGGTGCCCACGCAGAGGAAGTGCGTCCGGGCGTCGGCGGCATCGGCGAAATCGGTGGAGAACGTGAGCCGCTTCGTGGCGAAGCCGTCCCGGAGAAGTTCATCGAGGCCCGGTTCGTGGAAGGGAGCGAAGCCCTTGTTCAGGTGGGCCACCTTCTGGGCGTCGACGTCGATGCCCACCACGGTGTGGCCCATCGACGCGAGCGTGGCGGCATGTACCGCGCCAAGATAGCCGCAGCCGACAACGGAGATTTTCATGCTGGAAGTCCTTTGCTGGAAGTCACGGAAATGATGGCGGGCTCGGCCGGCTGAAGCTCGGTCGCCTGCGGGTGGCTGGGGGCAGCGGCCGGCTGAAGCGGGTGGCTGGGTGCAGCGGCCGGCTCCACGAGTGCTTCGCCGGCGATCACGGCCTCGTAATGCTGGACGAGTTGGGCACTCAGCACCGGCCAGGTCCGTCCTTGGACCGAAGCGAGTGCTGCCGTTCCGAATGCGCGGCGCTTGGCGTCGTCGCCCACCAGGTCCTGCACGTAGCCGCGCAACTGCTCGAGGTCTCCCGGTTCGTAGAGCCAGCCGGTGCGCGAGTTTTCGACGAGATCGAGGGGACCGCCGCGGCCTGTGGCCACGACGGGAACGCCCGAGGCCATGGCCTCCTGGATGGTCTGGCAAAACGTCTCGAACTCGCCAGGATGAACGAAGAGGTCAAGGCCCGCCACGACTTGGGCCAGTTCGTCGCCGCCCAGGAACCCGGTGAAGAAGGCGTTCGGCAGGGCTGCTTCGAGGGCAGCGCGTTGCGGACCGTCGCCCACAATGACGAGCCTGGTTCCCGGCAGGTCCGCCAGGACGGCAAGGTCCTCCACCTGCTTCTCCACCGCGAGGCGGCCGACATAGCCGATGATGCGCTCGCCGCGGGGCGCCACGGAGCCGCGCCACGCCGTCGAGCGCTTGGTGGGGGAGAACCGCGCGGTATCCACACCGCGCCGCCACATGCCCACCCTTAAGATCCCGCGGCCGCGCAACTGGTTGAGCGCGAACGTGGACGGGACCAATGTCCGGTCTGCACGAAGATGGATGTTGTCGACCCGGTTCCATGCCCAGTTCTCCAGGATGGGGACGCCGTACCGGGCGGCGTAGCTGGGGACCTCGGTTTGGTAGATGGCAACCGTGGGGATGCCGAGCTGGTGCGCGGCCTGCACGGCCCGCCATCCGAGGACGAACGGGGACGCGAGGTGGACGACGTCCGGTGCGTAGTCGGCAAGGATTCTCTTGACCCGGCTCACACCGCCCAACGCCACCCGCACATTTGTGTATCCGGCCAAGGGTACGGAGGGGAGACGGTGGACAAAAGCGCCGTTCACGACGTCCGAGACGGCAGTGTCCGACGTCGACGGCGCTATCACCATCACTTCGTCGCCGCGCTCTTGCAGATGCTCCAGTACCCGCAGGATGGAGTGGGTTACCCCGTTCATGAGCGGCAGGAATGATTCGGCAACGATAGCGATCCTCACCCCTCCACGGTGTGCGCGGAGGTTGGCGAGGCGGGGGAATGGGCGTGACGGTAGGGGGAAGGTTTGGTTAACAATTTGGTCAGTGACTACCGGGCTGAGAGCGGCTAAGCAGCCGCCCTCAGCTTTTGCCGGTCCGCCCTATTTGGCCGGCCTCAGAACGTCCGGCAATTCGTCGACGAATACTGTCCCCGGCGGCTCGTAATAGATGACCAGCACCTCGTCACCCACGTTGAAAACACTGCTCTTGTCGAATGGATGCGCGTGGAAAGCGCTCGTGCCGCCGTGGAACGGCAGCATCACTTCCCCCACCGTGCCCGGCCCGATGCGACCCGTGACCCTGCCGATTTTGCCCGTCAGGCTCCTATCAACCTCTTTGTGCACCGGTTTCCCTATGCGTCAGGGGCTTTGGTGGGCCGCTTGGCCGGTTCCTTGCCGTTCTTGAGCGCAGCTGTGATCGACGGCAGGTAGTTGCCCACCTGGGACAGGATCCCGCCCACCATGCTGTTGAGGCCCTCGCCGCCGTTGAGGACCGTCATTTGCCCCACGTGGGCAAAGGGTTCAGCCGCGGCTGCCACGATCGCGGGCATGTTCTCCGCAAGCTGCTGGGAGATAACGGCCTCTTGGTTGGTTCCGAGCGCCTCGGCACGGGCTTTGATGCCATCCGCTTCCGCCAAGGACTTGGCCTTGATGGCGGAGGCCGCAGCGTCGCCGCGGGCCCGGGTGGCAGCGGCTTCGGCTTCGCCGGTGATCTTCGTAGCTCCCGCAATGGCCGCCGCCGCCGTGGCGTTGGCCTGCGCTTCGACCTCCACCTTGCGGGCGTTCGCCTGGGCCTCGAGCTCGGTTCGCCGCGCCCGCGCCTCGGACGCGCTGATGTCAGCCGCCTTTTGGGCTTCCGCCTCGGTCCGCTGGGCGTATGCCTTCGCATCCGCCGGCTTTCGGATGGACGTCTGGAGCTTTTGCTCCTCGCGGTCCGCCTCCAGCTTGGCCACCTCGGTTTCCTGGACCACAACTTGCTGGCGTGCCGTGGCATCGGCCAACGGACCTGCCTGTGCGGCGTTGGCCCTGGCGGTCTCGGCATTGGCTTGGGCCGCTGATTGCTTGATCGCCGAAAGGCTCTGGGCGTCCGCGATCTGGGCGGCTGCCTCGGCTTCCTTCTCCGCGGCCTCGCGGTTTCTGGTGGCCTCGGCGATGCGGGCCTCCATTTTGACCAGGGCAATATGCGGTTTGGCCAGGTTTTGGATGTAGCCCGTGGGGTCCTGGAGGTCCTTGATTTGGAGGGAATCAACCACCAAGCCAAGCTTTTCCATTTCTATGCCGCTCGCGCTGCGGACCAGGGAAGCGAGTTTGTCCCGCTCCCGGATGATCTCTTCCATGGTCATGCTGCCAATGATCGAGCGCAAATGCCCTTCGAAGACGTTGTAGACCTGGCTTTCCATTTTGGGCTGCTGGCCAAGAAACCTCCTCGCGGCGTTCGCAATGAAAGGCGCGGCGTCACCGATTTTGTAAATGACCACGCCCTCCACAATCACCTGGATACCTTGCGAGGTCACGCAGTTGACCTGAAGCTCTGTTTCATTCAACGTCAGGGATAAAGTCCTCACGGTCTGGAGCCCGGGAACCACCAAGGCACCCTTGCCGGTGACGATTTTGAAATCCATTCCGTCCCTGGTATCGGCACTTCCGCGGGTCAGGCCGGAAATGATCAGTGCCTCGTTTGGTTCAGCCACCTTCCACATCAATTTGATGAGAAGCCTAATGACGGCAACGGCGACAACTACCCCCAATACGGTGACAAGAAGGGGGAGATAAGCAACGAGGTCGAACATAACTGTCCTTTCAACGGCAAGCACCCAAGCGGCTCGTGTAGTCAGTCTGCGGTGGTCTGCTCCAGGAGTCCAGCAATTTGTTTACTTACAATTGACACAACGGATGCTGCTAGGCGTGCGTTCCCACCAGAGTTTCGGTCCTCGCCGTGCCGTCCGCTGGAACCGCGGGGACGCCGTCGCCCCCTTGGCCGTACAGCCAGTCGTTGTACTGGAAGTCGCCGTCCTTGCGGCTCTTGAACAGCAGGTTCCGCAAGATGCGCGCGACGCCGGACACGTGCCAGGACTCGCCCCAGACGCGCGCGGTGCGCTGGACGCGGGCCGTGCGCGTTGCGCGGGCTGAGTTGAAATCGCTGATGGCGCGGTCCCAAGCATCGGTGTCCACGCCGTCGTCGGTGAACACGGAACCGACGGTGGAGTCCTGGAGGACCGCGGCGTCTTCAAGCGCCTGGCAGGCCCCCTGGGCCAAGTACTGAAGCATGGGGTGCGCAGCATCGCCCATCAAAACCAAGCGGCCGTCGATCCAGTTCTCGATGGGATCGCGATCGTACATGGGCCAGCGGATGCCGGTCGCAAGGTTCCGCAACGCGAGCTGGACTGCCGGAATGCAGTCTTTGTAAGCGGCCTCGAGTTCGTCGACGCCACCGTACTGCTCCTCCCCGCGCTCGAATGAGGGCGACTTGAAAACTGCCACGGTGTTGAGCAGTTCGCCTTTGCGCAGCGGGTATTGCACGAGGTGGCAGTCCGGCCCGAGGTAGACAACGACGTCTTCGAGATCGGCTGCGGGGGTCTCAGCCGTGATGGGCACCGTTCCGCGATAGGCGACGTACGACGAGGACACCGGCCCGTCTTGCGCGACGGCGGCGCGGAGCGTGGACTTGAGGCCGTCGGCGCCGATCACGACGTCGGCCTCGTAAATGTCGCCACTCGAGGTGTGCGCCGTGCCGCGGCCGTTCACGGTCTCGACTTTGTCGACGACGACGTCGTTCACGAGGCGGACGCCGGCGTCCTGGCAGGCCTCCAACAGGATCCGGTGCAGGTCGCTGCGGTGGATGACTACGTACGGGGCGCCATAGCGCTCCTCGAACTCGCCTCCGAGGGTCTGACGTGTGAGTTCCTCACCGGTCAGGGCGTCGCGAAACACTAGATGCTTGGGCCTGACGCCGATTTCGAGCGCCTTCCCAAGGAGGCCCCAACGCTTCAGGACGCGGGAGGCGTTGGGTGCCATCTGCAGTCCCGCGCCGACCTCGCCGAATTCGGGAGCCCGCTCAACCAACGTCACCTCTGCGCCGTTTGAGCGGAGGGCCAGGGCGCCGGCGAGGCCAGCCATCCCTCCGCCGACGACGAGGACTTCAGTGGACGGTTTGCGGTCAGACATTGCTCGCTCCTAGAGAGGTGGTGCTTTTGGATTGGTTTTTCGCGGTTTTGATTTTCGTGGTTTTGATTTTCGAGCCGATGATGCCGAGCAGGATGGCCGCGACGGCGGCAGCCCCGGCAAATGCCAGGAAGTTCGAGTTGACGCCCAGCCCGGCCGCCAGCAGCAGCCCGCCAACCTGGGGAGCTGCGACCGCGCCGATGCGGCCGACGCCGAGCGCCCAGCCAAGCGCTGTGCCCCGCAAGTGCGCCGGGTAATGGCTGGCCACCGCCGCGATGATGAGGCACTGGGTTCCGTGCGTCCCGACCCCGGCCAGCACCAACATGACGTAGACAAGGCCCACCGGTGGACCCGCCACGAGTACGGCCAGCGCGACGGCGGCGACGGCGGCTGCCGCGATCGCCGTCGGGATCGGACCGAAGCGGGTTCCCGCCCAAGCGGTGGCCACCGAGCCGACGACGGCACCGAGGTTGAGTGCCAGCGCGAACGTCAGGGCTGATCCGAGGTTGTAGCCGGCCAGTTGCATCAGGTTCGGTAGCCACGTGCCCAGGCCGTACCAGGCAAAGAGCGTCACGAGGGTGGAGATCGCGAACAGGAGGCTCATGCCGAGGTACGGGGCCCTGAGCAAGGACTTGAAGCCCACAGTTTGTTTCGCCTTTTCTGCAGTTGGCAGCTCCGTGAGCGTCTCGGGGAGGCTTTCCGGGAGCGTCTCCGGGAGGAAGCGCAGGCCCAGCGGAACCACCACGAGCAGGGCCACCGCCGCCACCAGGAACATGACCGGCCAGCCGAATGCGGGAATCAGCGGAATGCCTGCCAAAGCGGCAACCGAGCCGCCGATCGGCACTCCGGACATCATCAACGTGGCGATGGTGGACCGCCATTTGGCGGGGACCAGCTCCCCGACCAAGGCATTGGCCGAAGGGACAAGGCCGCCCAGGCCGATGCCGGCCAGCAAACGCAAGCCCCCGAAGACGAAGGCGTTCGGGGAGAACGCACACAGGATGGTGAAGAGCGAAAACAGGGCGGCGCAGGCGATGATGGTCCGTCGGCGGCCCCAACTGTCCGACATCCTGCCGGCGAAGATGGCTCCGATCATCATGCCCAGGAACGCCATCGAACCGACCGTGCCGGCCGTGGCTTTGGTGAGCCCCCAGCCTGTCTCTGTGATGAGGGACGATTGCACCGTGCCGTAGACGATGAGGTCATAGCCGTCGAAAACAACCAGCAACCAGCAGACCAGCACGGCGGTGGCGGAACGCTTGGAGAACCGGGCGGAGGCTTCGGGAGAGTGGGGCCGGCGGGTCCGCTCCGGCGCTGCAGCGGATGGTGTGTGATTCATCCCACCACTGTGTGGGCCACGCTCCCCGACACCAATAGAATTCTGTTGTGCAGAATCTTCCAGCCCGCAAGAAACCGGCCTACTCCATCGAGGCCGTGGACAACGCCCTGCAACTCCTCCAGCTCTTGCGCGACGGCGGCAGCCTGCGGCTCAAGGACGCCGCCGCGGAGTTGGGCGTTGCCCCGTCCACTGCCCACCGGCTGTTGGCCATGCTCGTCTACCGGGGGTTCGCGGTCCAGGACGAGACCCGTCGCTACGTGCCCGGGCCGGCCATGGGGGTTGGGCCGGCAGGACTCAGTTGGACCCGTTTGCTGCGCACGGTGGCCCAGCCGCACATGGAACTCCTGAGCGGCCGGATCAACGAGACCGTCAACCTCATGGTGCGCGTGGGTACCAAGGTGAGGTTCCTTGCCACGGTGGAAGGGACCAACGCCCTGCGGGTAGGCGACCGGCAGGGAACCGTGCTGCCCGCGAACAAGGCCTCGGGCGGCAAGGCGCTGCTGGCCGAGCTCGAGCCCGCCATGATTGAGCAGTTGTTCCGCAGCCACAATGCCGAGATTGGCGGGGACAACATTCCCGACGGCGAATATCCGGCCTTCCTCCGCGAGCTTGAAACGATCCGGAGCAACGGATTCGCCGCGAATTTCGAGGGCACCGAGGAAGGAATCAGCGCTTTAGGGGTGGCCCTCCATAACGGGCGGGGTGTTGCCGTGGGTGCGTTGAGCGTCGCGACTCCCGTGGCAAGGTTCCGCAGGCTCTTCGACAGCGGACTCGTGGGCATCCTGCGCGAAACCCAGCGCCAATTGGAGATCGACATCGCCGCCAATCCGGCCGAGTCCGAGCCGTAGCGCACCCAACTGACTCGCAGTTGATGTCGTTTTGCGGGCCCATAACGACATCTACTGCCAGTCAGTTGGGCCAGTTGATTCTGGCTAGCAGAATATGATGGAGATCATTCGGGGGCTTCCCTAGGGTCTTGGAGTACGCCAAAAACTGTCCCGTACCCCTCAAGGAGGTCCCCTGTGTCGATCAGCGCCGATAGCACAACCCATGAGTCAGTTGCCGCCGGCACAGTGCACGCGGTTCCGGAACCGACTCCCGAGGAAGCTGCCCAGCTGGATCAGTTGTACCGCGACTTCGAAGCCGGGAACCTGGTCCCGCTCTGGACGGAGATCGCGGACCTGATGCCGATGGTGCCGTCCCCGAAGGCCGTGCCGCATGTGTGGCGCTGGAACGATCTTTACCCGCTGGCCGCCCGAGCCGGGGACCTCGTGCCGGTCGGGCGTGGTGGGGAACGCCGGGCCATCGCGTTGGCCAACCCAGGCTTGGCCGGCACACCGTATGCGACGCCGACGTTGTGGGCCGCGATCCAGTATCTGGGTGCGCACGAGACGGCCCCGGAGCACCGCCACTCACAGAACGCGTTCCGTTTCGTCGTCGAGGGCGAAGGGGTGTGGACCGTGGTGAACGGGGATCCTGTGGCGATGCGTCGCGGGGATTTCCTGCTGACTCCGGGCTGGAACTTCCACGGCCACCACAACGACACCGATCAGCCGATGGCCTGGATCGACGGGTTAGACATTCCGTTCGTGCATTACGCCGACGCCGGGTTCTTCGAATTCGGCACCGAGCGGGTCACGGACGAGGCCACCCCGGACGTCTCCCGTTCCGAACGCCTGTGGGCTCACCCGGGCCTTCGCCCGCTGTCCGGGCTGGAGAACACGACCAACTCGCCCATCGCGGCTTACCGCTGGGAGCACACGGACGCGGCCCTTCGCGAACAGTTGCTTCTCGAGGACGAAGGCCACCCCGCCACCGTGTCCCAGGGCCACGCCGCCGTGCGCTATACCAACCCGACCACCGGCGGGGACGTCATGCCCACCATCCGCGCCGAGTTCCACAGGCTGCGGGCCGGGGCTTCCACCGAGCCGCTGCGCGAGGTCGGCTCGAGCGTGTGGCAGGTCTTCGAAGGCACTGGCACCGTGGTGCTGAACGGGGAGTCCAAGGTCCTGGCGAAGGGTGACCTGTTCGTGGTCCCGTCCTGGGCTCTGTGGTCCCTCGAAGCCGAGAGCGAGTTCGATCTCTTCCGCTTCAGCGACGCCCCCATTTTCGAACGACTGAACTTCAACCGCACGTACATCGAAGGACGCAACAAATGAGACTCCTCACCCTCCGCACTTCCGCCGGAACGACGACGGCGGTCCGCCAGGACGGCAACATCCTGACCGAGATCGACGGCTTCTCCGACGTGGGCGCCCTCCTGCAGGACCCCGCCTGGGCGGCCATAGCGGAGGCGGCCCACGGCGCAACGCACGCGTACGACGGCGCCGACCTCGCCGCCGTCGTGCCCTCACCGGGCAAGATCATCTGCGTCGGTCACAACTACCGCAACCACATCAAGGAGATGGGCCGGGAAATCCCGGAATACCCCACCTTGTTCGCGAAGTACCAGGAATCCCTGATCGGGCCCAACGACGACCTCGCGTTGCCGCAGGAATCGGACACAGTTGACTGGGAGGCCGAGCTCGCCGTCGTGATCGGCAAGAAAGGCCGGCGGATCAGTGAAGCCGACGCGGCCGATCACATCGCCGGGTACTCGGTGTTGAACGACATCAGCATGCGCGACTACCAGTTCCGCACCATCCAGTGGCTGCAGGGCAAGACCTGGGAGAAGTCCACGCCCTTCGGGCCCGCGTTGGTCACCAAAGACGAGTTCACAGCCGGGCCCTTGATGACCTCGGCCGTTGACGGTGAGATCCAACAGCAGACCCCCACCGGGGACCTCGTGTTCACGCCCGAATTCCTGGTGTCCTACATCTCGACCATCATCACGCTGAACCCGGGAGACGTCATCGCGACCGGCACCCCCGGCGGGGTGGGCCACGCCCAGGACCCCAAGCGCTACCTCCAGGAAGGCCAGCTTCTGGTCACCACCATCGACGGCCTGGGCCAGCTGAACAACCGCGTGGTCAAGGAAGCCTGATGGTCGCCCGCCACGACCTCACCACCGATCCGGGCCTGCAGGAACAACTGCTGCAGGCCCGGCGCGGGACCGCGTTTTTCGCCCGCAAGCTCAATGAACTCACCGATGCCGGGCTCGACGGCGGTTCGCTGCTTCCCGGCTGGAGCCGCCGCCACGTTGTAGCACACATCGGCTACAACGCCCGGGCCATCGCGCGGCTGGTGGAATGGGCCTCGACCGGGGTGGAGACCCCCATGTACCCCTCAGTCGCGGTGCGGGATGAGGAGATCAACTTCGGCGCGACCCTTTCTCCCATCGCGTTGCGGAACCTCTTTGACCACTCCGCCGTGCACTTGAGTGTGGAATGGCGCGACCTGCCCGAGGACGCCTGGCACCACACGGTCCGGACCATCCAGGGCAGGGAAGTCCCGGCGTCGGAAACGGTCTGGATGCGCACCCGCGAAGTCTGGGTCCACGCCGTGGACCTGGACAACGGAGCATCATTCGGTGACATCCCGGCGTCGGTACTGGAACGGCTGCTCCGCGACATCACGTCCGCGTGGTCCGCGCGAGGCACCGATGCCGGGTTGTTGGTCAGAGTCACCGGCACGGACCTGGTCTTCGGGGACCCGGACGCAGCCGTCGTGGTCGCCGGGCCCCTCGCCGGCGTCGTGCAGTGGGCCACCGGGCGCGGGACCGACGGGGTGGCTGGGGGCGCTGGGCAGGTGCCGGCGGCACCCAAGTGGATCTGACGGCGTCGGGCACAAAGAAGGTTGGCACAGCTCCCGGCTTCTTCACCGCAGGAACTGCACCAACCGCTTGTATGACTATTCAGATTTAGCTGTAGATCCTACCCATTGGCGGCTCCTGTAATCCCGGGCTAACTTAATCCGGGCCTGTGAACAGGTCTATTTTGCGTCGTCAGCCAGATGCCGTGAAAACATCCAGCCTGCGGCGATCATCAGGATGCCCAAAACCATGAACGTCCAGTTGTCGAGCGTGTTCAGCGACAGGAAGTTGGCCGCCGAATCAACCCCGACACTCAGTCCATACACACTGAACACGATGTACAAGGCACCGAAGCTCATCAGGATATTGCGTGCGCTATGGCCGCCCGAGCGGGACATCGCCCAGCTGGTTCCACCGATGAGCAGCTGCACAATGTTGAGCAGCAGCGACACTTGGAACACACCCAGGAGCATTGCGTGCGAATTTGGCCCGAAGAACTGCAGTTCCCCGTACCGCATGGTGATGCCCGGAATGAATCCGAGAAGGCCCACCAGCGCCATCAGAATACCTACACCCATGCCGATGTTCTGGATGTCCGTCCGTCCAAAGTGAACACCGTGTGCATGTGGGGTTGCGGTAGTCATTTATGCCCTCCATCCACCTATTGCGAACAATCCAATTTTACGTCTGACATATGCAAAAAGCGCGGGGATCGGCGGCCCTCGAGGTGCCCGGGGCGGCACTCGGGCGGCCCTCGGGGCGGCGCTGGGGAGCGCCGCCGGCGGGCCCCGACGCCCGCTCACTTGTATGGCGTTTTCCCCGGACGCTCGCTCACTTAAACGGCGGCGGCACGGCGGTCGTGAGCGGGCGTTTGGCGTTCGCGCCGCATAAGTGAGCGGGCGTTGGCCGGGAGGGGGATATAAGTGAGCGGGCGTTGGTGGATTTGCGGGCCGCGCGGGCGCCTGCCGGGGGAGCGCGGCACGCCGTGGCACGATAGAACACGATGAAACTGCGCGCTGATCAGACCGGTAACCATGGCCTGCCCATGCCTTTGTGGCTGCAGGGTGCCCTTGAGTCGGCCCAGGCCGCCATCATCTCGGCGCTCGTGGTGGTCCTGCCGCTCATCGGCGTCTGGGCAACTGACGGATTCCAGAACCACACCATCGACTTCCTGGCACGCTTGGCTGGCCAAACCTGGCTCCTCGTCCATGGCGTGCCGCTGCAGCTTGCCACCGTCAACATGGGAACCGCAGGCCTGCCGGGATCCGGGATGCTGTCCCTTATCCCGCTCGGACTGACGTTGGTCCCCTTCCTCCTGGCATGGCGCGCGGGCCGCCGACTGGCCAGGGCTTCCTACACGGACCAGCTGTGGCAAGCCTTCTTCGGAGCGTTGCTTGTCTACGGGGCGTTCGGCGCGGCCACCGGGTTCGTGTGCCGCACGCAGGACGTCGTCATCAACATCTGGTTCGCAGCATTCCTGCCGCTTATCCCGTTCGGCCTCGGCATGGTGGTGGGCGCCCGGCGTGAGTCCGGCTCCTGGAGCAGGCTCATTGGGGTCGACGCCGTCGATTGGCTCGCGCGCACAAGCCAACATTCCCGTTGGGCCGGTTCCTACTTCGGCTCCGCCATCAAGGCCGGATTCGTGGCGGTCATGGCGGCCATGACACTCTCGGCGACACTGCTCGCCGTCGACCTTGTCATGCACTGGACGGACATCATCGCCGTCTATGAAGGCCTGAAAGCCGGGGCCCTCGGCGGCGGCGTCCTGACCATCGCCCAGCTCGGCTACCTACCCAATCTGGCGGTTTTCACTTTGGCCTGGTCCTCCGGCGCCGGGTTCTCCCTCGGTGTCGGCTCCCACGTCGGGCCGCTGGGCACCGCCGTCGGGCCCCTGCCTGCGATTCCTGTTTTCGGCGCGCTGCCCACCGGACAGCTCGACTTCGGTGCCGCGGCCCTTGCCCTTCCGGTGATCGCCGGTCTGTTGGCGGGCTGGTGGTTCCTGCGCGCGGGGGAGAACCACTTCGACGAATGGCTCTCCATCAAGATCAAGGCGCGCTGGTTCACGGCTCCTGTTTCCACGCTGATCCTTGGCGCGCTCATCGGGTCTGTGGCCGGGGCTTTGGCTGGAGGCCTTGCCTGGCTGGCGCGCGGTTCCGCCGGAATCGGTCGCCTCACCGAGATCGGCCCGGACCCGCGGGGGACGGCAGTCTGGATCGCCGCGGAGGTGGGGATCGGCGTCGTGATCGGTTACTGGGTGGGGCCCTGGCTCGAAAGGCGGCAGAAGCTCCGCGAAGCGGATCTCGAGGATGCCGTGTACGACGGCGACCGCCGCTAAAGTGCCCGCCTCACCTGGCTTGCGCCCCGGTTAGCGCAATCCGGAGGGAATGGAGTTTTGGAAGTCCACCTGGCACGAGTTTTGGGCGTGGAGCGTCAGGGCGCCCCGTGCACAGTCCCTCAAAGTGGTGATCTGTTGGAAGAAGACGACGGCGGTGATCACCAGCAGGCACATGATGGCGGTGACCACGAGCCCGGAAATGGTGCCAAACAGCACGATGCGCGGTTGCTTGAACCGGATCGTCCGGACGAGGACCACCACTCCAAGCACCCCCGCGATGACGGTGAGGACGGCACTGAGCCAGACGTAGCTGATGTTCAGGGTGTAGACGAAGACGGCGCCAAGAACAGTCAGCAGGAATGCCCTGAACAGCGTTTGGGTAACGGCAAGCGCTGATTTGGCAGCCTCGCTCTGTGGCTGATGCTGCGGGGTGGGTCCAACGCCGGAATTCATGTTTTCCAGCCTACGCGAGCCAGCCATAAGCTAGTGCAATGCGCATTGTTGTCCTCGTCTCCGGCACCGGTTCCAACCTCCAAGCAGTAATCGACGCCGTGAAGGCGGGAGAGCTGGACGTTGAGATCGCAGCCGTGGGAGCCGACCGGCCGGGTACTTACGGCGTGGAACGCTCCGCTGAAGCTGGACTGGACACCTTCGTGGTGGACTTCAAAGACTATGCAGACCGGGCCGATTGGAACGCCGCGCTTACCAAAGCCGTCGCCTCGTACGATCCGGACGTGGTGGTTTCCTCCGGATTCATGCGGATTGTCAGCCCGGAATTCATCGACGCGTTCGGCGGCAAGTACCTCAACACGCACCCCGCACTGCTGCCCGCTTTCCCCGGAGCCCACGGAGTCCGCGATGCCATGGCCTACGGCGTGAAAGTGACTGGCTGCACTGTCCACTGGGCCGACGCCGGCGTGGACACCGGGCCCATCATCGCCCAGGAAGCTGTCGAAATCGCCCCGGACGACACCGAAGACACCCTGCACGAACGCATCAAGGTGGTGGAGCGCAGGCTCTTGGTCCGGACCCTCGCAGACCTCGCGGCTGGAAAGCACGCCTGAGTCCCCCTTCCGACCCAACTGACTCGCATTAGACCTCGTATTGAGGCCTGAAAACGACACCTAATGCGAGCTAGTTGGGCACCCCTCGGGGACATGTGCGGCACTCCTCGAGGGACATGCCCACCGCTGACCCCGAAGGGTGGACATGTGCGGCACTCCCCAAGGGACATGCCCACTGCTGCCCCCGAAGGATGGACATATTGCTGTTATGTCCACTCGTAGCCTCGGACAGGGGGCATGCTCAGTGGAGGTCGAGCTGCTTGGTCTCCGGGGCAAACAACGCCATCCACAGCACGGACAGCACAATGAGCCCGCCGGCCAAGGCGAAGGACGTGGCCAAGCCGAACTCGGGCCAGAAATACGAGGCGAACACGAGCGGCCCGATCCCGGCTCCAACCCGTGAAAATGTGGATGCCCAGCCGAAGCAGGAACCCCGAAGCTCGGTGGGGTAGAGCTCCGACACGTAGGTATAAAGCACCGGTATGGCCACCTGAACAACGAAGCCGAACGCCAGCAGCCAAAACACCGCCGCGTCAGGAATGTCCACCACCAATGACACAATCACCAGGGTCAACGCGGACAGTGGCCCGGTGATGGCCAGGATCCACTTGCGGCCCACGCGCTCCACCAGCACCGCGGCGGCCGCCACGCCCAAGAGCCCGACGCCGGCCATCCCGGCTGTCGTCACGAAGGCCTTGTACTCCTCGAATCCTGCACCGATCAGAATCCGCGGCATCCACGTCAGGCTCAAGTAGTAGACCAGGAGGATGCTGAAAAACAGGGCCCATGCCGCCGTCGTGATCTTCCAGTTGAACTGCCAGATGAGTCGCAGCTGCTGCCACCCGCTGGAGGCGGAGAGGCGCGGCGCGTCGTGTGGTGCGGGAAGGCTGTAGGCGCGAGGCTCGGCTCCTGTGGCCAGGACGAGACTGTCGATGACGTCGGCGGCCTCCTGGCGCCGGCCTTTACGGATGAGGAAGAGCGGGGATTCGGGCACGCTCCGCCTGATCCAGAACACCAGCAGGGCAGGCAACACCATGACGAGCATGGTCAGGCGCCAATCGGCAAAGGCTGCAACGAGTCCGGCCGAAATGAAGCCGCACAGGGCTGCGCCCACAGGCCACCAACCATCCATTGCAGTAAGCACTTTGCCGCGTTGCTTCCGTGGGGTGAATTCACCTACCAAGGCGTAATCCACTGGAATGCACCCGCCCAGGCCGAAGCCGGCCATGAAGCGGAAGATGCAGAACCAGACTAAGTCCGGGGAAAAAGCACCCAGCACGGTGAAGATCGAGAAGATGAGCAGGGTGGCGGTGAATGCCCGTTTCCGCCCGATCGTGTCCGCGATGGTTCCCCAGACGAAGGCGCCCAAGGCCATGCCTATCAGGTTGGCAGTGCCGATCCATCCGGCGTCGGCGGGCTGGAGGGACCAATGCTTGGAAAGGAGCGGAATGAGGATGCCGTTGAGGGTGACGTCCCAGGCATCGAACATGAAGCCGAGCCCACCGATCAGGAAGATCCGGCCCTGGACCTTCCACCGCCACGGCAGCTCCTGGACAACCTGTTCGCCGCTCGGGACGGTTGTGTAAGTATTCATTTCCCCTCCTGGGGAAACTCTATCCGTGCTTCTCGATCGCCTTTCGCAGGAATCCCCCGGCCTCATCCAAAGCATTCTTCGCCTGCGCGGGATCGATGCCGGTCAGCAGCACCAGGATGGCCGCCTTGACCGATCCGCCGACGGAATCGAGCGCGCGAATCGCCGTCTCCGCGTCCACGCCGGTGGCATGTTGGATGGTCCGTTGGGACCTCGCAAGGAGTTTGTTGTTGGTGGCGCGCAGATCGACCATCAGGTTCCCGTAGGTCTTCCCGAGCTTGACCATGGCGAGCGTGCTGATCATGTTGAGGACGAGTTTCTGGGCGGTCCCCGCCTTCAGCCGCGTTGAACCGGCAATGAACTCCGGGCCGACTACGACGTCGATCGCCACGTCCGCCAATTTGCTGATGGGTGAGTCGTGGTTGCAGGCGATCGATGCCGTAAACGCGCCCCGGCTGCGGGCCTCCTCGAGGGCGCCGATCACGTACGGCGTTCGTCCCGATGCCGAGATTCCGACGACGGCGTCCGCCTCGGTCACGCTGATGTCGTGCAGGTCCCGGGCCCCGGCCGTGGCGTTGTCCTCGGCGTATTCCACCGGTTTCTGGATGGCCTGGGTGCCGCCCGCGATGATCCCGATGACGAGTCCCGGGGGAGTGCCGAACGTGGGCGGGCATTCGCTCGCGTCCAAGACTCCGAGCCGTCCGGCAGTTCCGGCGCCGACGTAGAGCAGCCGACCGCCGCGGGCGAGGCGTTCCGCAACGGCGTCGACCACTGCGGCGATCTGTTCGCTGGCTTGTTCGACGGCGGCCGGGACGCCCCGGTTCTGCTCGTTCATGGCGGCGACGAGTTCGGCCGTGCCCATGGTGTCCAATTCACTGAGCGCGGGCGATGCCGCTTCTGTTTGCAGGCCCGCGAGCTCGGAGCGGAGTTCCTTGAGCCGGTCGCCGTCAGGGGAACCGGGAGAGTCAGTGGAAGGTGCGTCAGGCTGTTCCGTCACGGTGAATGTACCTTTCCTGGAGGAGCCCGCGGCGGGTCGCTGCGAGGGCGGCCCCGTCCATGCCATGGCCGAGTGCCGCAACCACCTCAATCCCAGCCGAAGCGAGGGCGTTGTGCAAGAGCCCGCCGAAGAACTCCGATTTCACGACGCCGCCAAGGAGCGCCACTTGCTTCGTGCCGCCGTTCGTGTCGCCGGAGGCAAGCAACACAGTGTTCACGAGGAGCCTGCACGCTTCGTCCACAATGCCGCGTGCGACGGCGTCTCCCGCCTCCGCCTCTTTCAGCACCGCAGGGGCGAAACGCGCCATCGTCCGGGCCGGGTTGTCGGATTCGGCGAGCCACGCGGGAAGCTGCGCGGGCGAGCCAACGAGCGCGGCAGCCGCGTCGAGCAGCGAAGTGGCAGGGCCGCCGTCGTGCGCTTGCAGTGCGGCCTGGAGACCCTGCTGGCCGATCCACCGGCCGCTTCCGCGATCGCCCAACAGCGGTCCCCAGCCGTCGGCACGGTGGAGGGTGCCGGCGTCGTCGAAGCGGAAGGCAACGGCCCCCGTGCCCACAATCAGCACTGTTCCGGGCGCGCCGTCCAGGGCGCCGAGCTGGGCCGCGGTGGCGTCCGAGAGGACCGCGGCCGGGACCTTGAAGCGTTCGGAAAGCAGAACGGCGAGCCGGTGGGAGTTCGCCGCGGAGGCCTCAACCCCGGCCACGGCGGCGCCGATTCCGCGCAACGAACCTTCCGGGAAAGCTGCCGGAAGCCCTCTCGGCAGCATGGATGCGGTGTCCGCGAGAAGCTCGAAGGCGAGCCGGGCGCCGTTGTCCATGCCCAGGCCGGGGAAGCCTTGCTGGTCCGCCGAGCCCAACACCTCATCGCCCTGCCGGAGTTCTACCCTGCATCGGCTCTTGCCGACGTCGGCCACCAAAATCACATCCGCGGAATCCATGGCCCAACCATATGTTGCGGGCGCCGCCACGTCTCGAAAAACTAAGAGGAGCCACAACACGATAAACTCATCCGTATCCCCAGCAACCGCGGAATCCCGCGATATAAGACGGAGACTTTTGTGAGCTTGACGCAGCTTGACCGTGTTCCCATCCGCCGTGCACTGATCTCGGTTTACGACAAGACGGGGCTGGAGGAGCTCGCGAAGGGCCTGCACGCAGCAGGAGTCGCCATCGTCTCCACCGGCTCCACCGCGAAGAGGATTGCCGCAGCCGGTATTCCGGTCAAGGAAGTCGAAGAAGTCACCGGTTCCCCGGAGATGCTCGATGGCCGGGTCAAGACCCTGCACCCGCGCGTGCACGGTGGCATCCTGGCCGACCGCCGGGTTCCTGCCCACATGGAAACGCTGGCCAAGATGGAGATCGAGCCCTTCGACCTCGTGGTGGTCAACCTCTACCCGTTCGTTGAGACCGTCCGCTCCGGCGCTGAGCAGGACGACGTCGTCGAGCAGATCGACATCGGAGGCCCCGCCATGGTGCGTTCGGCCGCGAAGAACCATGCCGCCGTCGCGATCGTTGTCGACCCGAACTTCTACGGCGCCGTGGTGGAAGCCGCCGCTTCGGGTGGCTTCGACCTGAAGACCCGCCGCCGCCTGGCAGCGAAAGCCTTCGCCCACACCGCAGCGTACGACACGGCCGTTGCCACCTGGACCGCCAGCCAGTTCCTCGACGAAGACGGCGATGGCGTCATCGACTGGCCCGCCTACGCCGGTCTCGCGCTGGAGCGCTCCGAGGTCCTGCGTTACGGCGAAAACCCGCACCAGCAGGCCGCCCTCTACGTGGACAAGGCCGCGCCCGCCGGCATCGCCCAGGCAGACCAGCTGCACGGCAAGGCCATGAGCTACAACAACTTCGTCGACGCCGACGCCGCCCTCCGAGCCGCATTCGACTTCTCCGAGCCCGCGGTCGCCATCATCAAGCACGCCAACCCCTGCGGCGTGGCCGTCGGTTCCGCCGATGCCGCCGACCCCATCGCCGACGCCCACGCCAAGGCCCACGCCTGCGATCCGGTGTCCGCTTTCGGCGGCGTCATCGCGGCAAACAGCGTTGTCACGGCGGGTATGGCGCAGACCGTAGCCGGGATCTTCACCGAGGTTGTCATCGCCCCGGGCTTCGAGCCGGAAGCCGTTGAAATCCTGTCCAAGAAGAAGAACATCCGCCTGCTGGCGCTGCCGGACGGTTACGGCCGCTACCCGACGGAAATCCGCCAGGTCTCGGGCGGCGTCCTCGTCCAGGAAGCCGACAAGGTGGACGCCGACGGCGACAACCCCGCCAACTGGACCCTGGCAGCCGGCGAAGCCGCCGACGACGCCACGCTGGCCGACCTCGCGTTCGCCTGGACCGCTTGCCGCGCCGCCAAGTCCAACGCGATCCTCCTCGCCAACAACGGAGCCGCAGTCGGCATCGGCATGGGCCAGGTCAACCGCCTGGACTCGTGCAAACTGGCCGTTGAACGCGCCAACACCTTGGGCGTTCAGGTGGAGTCCGGCGGTGCTGTTGGGGGCGATGCCCCCGGCGGTGCCTCAAATGTCGGAACGACAGAATCAGCCGCGACTGGCGCACCCGAGCGCGCCCGCGGTGCCGTGGCCGCTTCCGACGCGTTCTTCCCGTTCGCCGATGGCCTGCAGATCCTGATCGACGCCGGTGTCCGCGCCGTCGTCCAGCCTGGCGGTTCAGTGCGCGACGAGGAAGTCATTGCCGCGGCCAACGCCGCCGGGATCACGATGTACTTCACGGGAGCAAGGCACTTCTTCCACTAAGCCTGGACTTCCACTAAGTCCGCCCGCTCCACCGAGTCCACCCGCTCCACCAAAAAATGGACATGTCCCCCCTTTCCCGGGGGACATGTCCATTTTTTATGCTCAGGACTGGGCATATTCCTAACATGTCCAGTCCTGGGAGCGGACAGGGGGCATGTCCGGGGAGAGGGGGGAGGTTATGGGGCCGTGGACGCGGTTTGATATGTGCCTTGGATGGCCGCGCCCCAGTATGGGCCGTACATCGTGGTGGAGTTGCTGCCGTAGCCGTAGCTGTTCACCGAGTTCTGGTACCCGCTGGAGTTGGTTCCAATGAACCACGGGCCACCGGAGGAGCCACCCGTCATGTTGCAAGGGATCCCCTGGGTGTTGTACTGGGGGTTGTAGGGATCATTGGTGGCCGTACCGGAGCAGCTCTTGAGTGATTCTCCGGTGAAGGGAGATGCTGCAGGGTATCCGAACGATTTGTAGGCAAGTCCTCGGGCGGCGTTGAACTGGACCCCTGAGGCGCCCACTACGTCTGAGAGCTTCTGGCCATTGAGGGTGTTCATCACGGCGAAACCGGTGTCGTACTGGATGTTTCCATTCGAGGACCATTGGCTGGTTGTGTAGAGCGCCTTGGCCGTCCACTTGCCGTAGGGCGCGGCCCCGTCCAGATAGGCAGGAACGAACGTGAAGTTGCTTGCGAATGCTCCGGGGCCTTCGTTCAGACAATGGCCCGCGGTGGAGACGGTGCTTTGATTGGCCGAGGTGACGGAGTTGCCCGAGCAGACATAGTTCACCCCGCCCAGGGTGAAGAACACCTTCCCGATGTGCGAGACAGGAGGCTCACCTGCGTTGGCTTTGCGATCCACGGCCGACGGTGCTGTGGCGCTGGTGGGTTTCTGGCCTTCGATAGTCACTGCGCGGCCAAGCGCGGGAAAAAGCTGCTCGGCAGAAACCGGGAGATTGGCAAGGCCCACTGCGGCGTGTGCCCGGGTGAGCGCCTTGGCCGCCAGAACGTCGCCGGAGACGGCGTTCTTCATCCGTTCAGGAGTCCAATACTCAGCGGTGCTGCCATCCGACGCCGAATCGCTGCTGACGGTCGACGCATCGGTGCCATGGCTTATGGAAGGAGCCGCGGCGGCCCCGCTGCCGGCGCCCAGTGCGAGCAAGGCGGCGGCAGCGAGGCCGAGCAGACTTGTGGCCAAGGTCTTGGTTCTCGTCACAGTTGTCCTAGAGATCGAGGGGGTAGGTGGCCGGTTGGTGGTGGCCGCCGACTGACGGAACCGAAACTACCCAAGACGTGACAAGTATGTAAAGAAATTGCCGAAATTGTGTGAGATTTGACTTTCGTTTTGACAAGATGCGAATTCTGCCATTTTTCCGGGTGGCCGAACACCTAGGATGTCGACGCCGACTCGTAGGCTTCCCGGATGACGGAGCCCCAATACGGCCCGTAGATCACGGCCGGGCCACCGGGGTAGCCGTAGCTCGTAATGGAGTTTTGGTAGGAATCCCGCCCGGAGTCGACCATCCACGGTCCGCCCGATGATCCGCCGGTCATGTCGCAGGGAATGCCCTGTGCCTTGAACTGTGGATTGATGGGATCATCGGTGGCCTCGCCCGAACAGCTCTTCAGCGATTGTCCGTCGAACGGCGGCGCGGCAGGGTAGCCAAAGGCTTGATAGCTGAGTCCCCGGTCCTGGTTGAACTCCACGCCGGACGCGCCAACGACGTCGGCCAAGTGCTTGCCGTTCACCGTGGCAGTGACTGCGAAGCCTGTGTCATAGCGGATGTCGCCCGCGGTGCGCCACTGGGGTGTGGTGTAAAGGGCTTTGGCAGGCCAGATGCCGTAAGGAGCTTTCCCGTTGAGATAGGCCGGAACGAAAACGAAATTCCGGACGAACGCTCCAGGACCCTCATTGACACAGTGGCCCGCGGTCGCGACGGTGCTGTCGTTATCCGACACGACGACGTTGCCGGAGCAGACATAGGCGAAGGCACCCATGGTGAAGAAGACCTTGCCGACGTGGTCAATGGGGTCTTCGTCTTGATGCAGGCTCGCGCTGCCGCCCTTGGTGCTGGCGATTTTCACTGGCGGACCGGTTTCGACCGTGCCGCCGGCGGTGCTGGAAGCCCCACCCCGTGCGAGGGCCATGCCAGCGAGGACATCGCCGGGGATTGCTGCTTGCATCCGTTCGGGAGTCCAGTACGCCGTGGGGTCGGTGTTTGTTGTCGCCAGACTGACGAGCTGCTGCGTCCCAGGCGCTGCAAAGCTCGAAACCGCAGTGAAAGGCGTTGCGGCTGCCGCCCCTCCAGCGGCACAGAGGGTCAAAACGGCGGAGGTAAGGAGGCTCAGGAGACCAGTGATGGGGAGTGATTTCTTTGTCATGATTGTCCTGCCAATCGTTTGGCGGCCACGTGTCGTCGGCCACAGTTTGACCCAATGAACCTACTCCGATTTGGCGCGGACGTACATATGGCCAGGCGGGCTATGACGTTGCATAGTTCGTTCGGAGCCGTCCCAGTACGCGCCAATCCGGCCCCCTCGGGTAAGTTAGAGATGTTGAAATCTGCAGACTTTCAGGGAGATGCCCCGCCAATGGCAAAGATTATCTATACCCACACTGACGAAGCGCCGATGCTGGCGACGTACTCGTTCCTGCCGATTGTGGAAGCCTTCGCCTCGACGGCGGGCGTGGAGGTCGAGACCCGCGACATTTCGCTGGCCGGCCGAATCATCGCCGTCTTCGGCGACTACCTGACTGAAGAGCAGCGGATCAGCGACGCACTGGCCGAACTGGGTGAACTGGCAAAGAAACCCGAAGCCAACATCATCAAGCTCCCCAACATCAGCGCATCCGTCCCGCAGCTCAAGGCAGCCATTGCCGAACTGCAGGCGCAGGGCTACGCGCTTCCGGACTACCCGGACAACCCCTCCTCTGACGAAGAGACGGACATCCGCTCACGTTACGACAAGATCAAGGGCTCGGCCGTCAACCCGGTCCTGCGCGAAGGCAACTCGGACCGCCGCGCACCCCTGTCGGTGAAGAACTACGCCCGCCAGAACCCGCACTCCATGGGTGCCTGGAGCGCGGACTCCAAGACCAATGTTGCGCACATGACGGCGAACGACTTCCGCTCCAACGAGAAGTCCGTGGTTATCCCGGCCGATGACACCGTCAAGATCCAGATTGTCCGCGAAGACGGCACCGTCAAGGTCCTCAAGCCGGCCTTCCCCGTCCTCGCTGGTGAAGTAGTGGACGGCACCGTGATGCGCGCTTCGGCATTGGACGAGTTCCTGGCTGCCCAGGTGGTCCGTGCCAAGGAAGAGGGTGTGCTGTTCTCGGCACACCTGAAGGCCACCATGATGAAGGTCTCCGACCCGATCATCTTCGGCCACGTCGTCAAGGCGTACTTCTCGGAGCTCTTCGACACTTACGGCAAGCAGATCGCTGCCGCCGGCCTGAGCGCAAACAACGGCCTCGCTTCCATCCTCAACGGCCTCGATGAACTCCCGGAGGACGTCCGCGAAGGCATCAAGGCGGCCATCAAGAAGGGTCTGGACGACGGCCCCGCACTGGCCATGGTCGATTCTGACAAGGGCATCACCAACCTCCACGTTCCCAGCGACATCATCGTTGACGCCTCGATGCCGGCCATGATCCGCAGCTCCGGCCACATGTGGGGCCCGGACGGCAAGGAGCACGACACCCTCGCCGTCATCCCGGACAGCTGCTACGCGGACGTCTACCAGGTTGTCATCGATGACTGCCGTGCACATGGCGCCTTCGACCCCACCACCATGGGGACGGTTCCGAACGTCGGCCTGATGGCACAAGCGGCTGAAGAATACGGCAGCCACAACAAGACCTTCGAGGTCGAGTACGCCGGAACCATGCAGATTGTGGATTCCTCTGGAACCGTGCTGATCGAACACCAGGTCTCACCGGGCGACATCTGGCGCGCCTGCCAGACCAAGGACGTGCCGATCCGGGACTGGGTCAAGCTCGCTGTCACGCGTGCCCGCGCTTCCAAGATGCCGGCCGTGTTCTGGCTCGACGAAAGCCGTGCCCACGACGCCCAGCTGATCGCCAAGGTCAAGGAATACCTGAAGGACCACGACACCGAGGGCCTGCAGATCGAAATCATGTCCCCGGAGAAGGCCACCGCGTTCACGCTGGAGCGGATCCGCAAGGGCGAAGACACCATCTCGGTGACCGGAAACGTGTTGCGTGACTACCTCACCGACCTGTTCCCGATCCTCGAACTTGGCACCAGCGCCAAGATGCTCTCCGTGGTTCCGCTGATCAACGGCGGCGGCCTCTTCGAGACCGGTGCCGGCGGTTCGGCTCCGAAGCACGTCCAGCAGCTCCTGCAGGAAAACCACTTGCGCTGGGACAGCCTGGGCGAATTCCTTGCTCTCGCGGTTAGCTTCGAGCACCTCGCCACCACCACGGGCAACGCCCGGGCCCAGGTCCTCGCAGACACGCTGGACCGTGCCACGGGCACGTTCCTCCTGGACAACAAGTCCCCGAAGCGACGGGTGGGCGAGCTCGACAACCGAGGCAGCCACTATTACCTCGCCAAGTACTGGGCACAGGAACTGGCCCAGCAGACCGACGACGCCGAACTCGCCGCGGCATTCTCCGCCGTCGCCGGAGCCCTGACATCCAACGAGGAAACGATCATCGCCGAGCTGCTCGCAGTCCAGGGTTCGCCTGTCGACATCGGAGGCTACTACCGCCCCGATGCCGCAAAGGCAGAGGCCGTGATGCGTCCTTCCGCAAAGCTCAACGAGGTTGTCGCCACGCTGAACTAGGCACCCCGCCCCACCCAACTGACTCGCAGTTGTTGTCGCTTTGAGAGCTCAGAACGACAACAACTTCGAGTCAGTTGCATTTAAGCGCGGCCGTTTTGAGCTCCGCCGTCGACATGGAAGATTGGACCGGGTGAAATTCCTCCTTCCTTCGCAGACATCGTCCTCGCGTGGCATCGCCTTTCTGAGGATCGTGTTCGGCGGCCTTTTGCTACTGCACGGAGTCCAGAAGCTCCTCGCCGGGCAGCCCGCGTTCGAGGCAACCATCGCTGCCATGGGTGTTCAAAAAGCGGAGCTGATGTCCTGGCTCGTCATCT
The DNA here is from genome assembly GCF_040702485.1 of Arthrobacter sp. NPDC080031. Lineage (NCBI taxonomy): Bacteria > Bacillati > Actinomycetota > Actinomycetes > Micrococcales > Micrococcaceae > Arthrobacter > Arthrobacter sp. NPDC080031. Next base: position 210,372 of record NZ_JBFBLA010000003.1, on the reverse strand, counting down.
GGGGCGAAACCGGACTGGGCGCACTTTTGGTGCTCGGCGCCCTGACCAGGGTGGCTGGTTTCCTGGCCGCCCTGATGTACGCCGGGATCTGGTTTGTCACCGAATCGGGCAAGCCCCTGTTGAGCAATAGTCCCGGAATCAACGCTGAGCTGCTCATTCTGTATATCGCGTTGGCGTTGGCGTTTGCCTTCATCGGTTCGGGGGCGGTTTCGCTGGACCGGAAACTGTTTGCCGGGAAGCCAGCCCGGAAGTCGCGGCGCTAGGCGCCCTAGCGCCGACCGGCCTGGAGACCCGCGCGGGCCATGGCATCCGCGTAGGAGCGGCCCATTTCGATCAGCCATTCGGTCTGGCGTTCCTTGGACCCGGCGAAGGCGCGCCCGTGCAGCGAACGGGCCTTGTAGACCTTCAATCCGCGGCGCCAGATCAGCTGGTTGTCAGTCTTGAGGAGCATCTGCGCCAGGCGGTTGGCTTCCGTTCCGTGGGCGACGATCGCCGAAGCGCGTGGAACGAGTTTGAGGAAAGCGATGAGCGGCTTCAGACCGGCGGCGATCTGCTCGGGAGTCAGCTTTCCGTTCGCCTCGCCCGGAGTGAACCACGGGTGGGTGTTCCATGGCATCATCCATTCCGGGCGCAGGCCGAGCTGGAACTGCAGGCCCAGTAGCCGGGTTGCGGCGGCGTCGTCGCCGGCCCAGACAACGCCCCGCGAGGAGGCTTCGCTATTGTTGGAAAACAGGGTGACAATCCGGCAGTCCTCAACCGAATGCATCGGATCCACATAGGGAACTTCGAAGCCGGGGCGGAGCTTGCGGAGGAACTCCACATGCTGGTTCACCGGCGCGATGTGCGGGGCGAAGAAGGGGCTGTCCGGGACCGGTGGAGTCACGACTTCTTCGGCGGAAGCCTCTGCGGAGCTTGCCGGTTCGACGGCGGTCGGCTCAACGGCGGTCGGCTCGACGGCGGTTACCGTCGGAGTGTTTTCGACGGCGGGAGCGGCCGCAGGTTCCATCTTGCGGGTGATGACCGGGCTGGCCTGGGGCATGGAAATTGAGGAAGCCTTCTTCGGCGTGGCCGTCTTTACGGCGGTAGCCTTCGGAGCGCCTTTCCTGGCCGTCGCCTTCTTTTCGGCCTTGGCCGGGGCGTCCAGGTCATCCTCGTCGTCGAACAAACCATCGAAGAGCTTGTCGAGTTCGTCGTAGCCGCTGTAGTCGTCGTCGTCGAGCTCGGGGCCGCGCCCGAAACCTTCCTCGTACCGCGAGTCCAGTGCGCTGCGGTAATCCTCGTCGTGTACGTCGAAATAGTCCGGTTCGGCCAATGCGGTCATGAGAGCAGGGGTCTCCTGGGGTCGGGCAGGGGCCGATACCGGGGCGCGTGGGGGCACGTCCGTTCCGGGCCAGTTGATGGGGGGCTCTCCGGGTGGCCGGTTGAGCCTTTAGATCTTAGCAAGCCACAGGCGGTCTGGTGTCCTTCCGCTGTTCACCTGACACGGTCTGTCGCGCAGCCCAGGGGCATGAAGGAGCCGCGATGCGTCGAACATCACCCGTACGCGCCGCCGAGGGCGGGAGCAGAGCCGCGAAAAGGCGGGTTGAATGGACAGAAAGGGCCCATTCAACCCGCCTTGTTCGGCGTCAATTGTTCAGTGTCAGTTATTCAGTGCCAGTTGTTAAGTGCCGCAGTTCAGACGTGGATGACGAATTGCGCAAGTGCCGCGGCTGCCACGAAACTCGCGGAGAACGTGATTGTCGCCACAATCACCGTGCGCCAGTTCAGGGTCTTTAGCGCGTTGATGTCGCGCCCCACGTTCATGCCGAGCAGGGCGATCGAGCCAAGGCCCACGTAGAGCGGGTCAAGGTTGTGGGTGAATGAGCCGATCATGCCGCTGAAAGGCAGGATCGGAGCGGTTGCCAAGGTGGCGAGTGCAAGGACCCATACGCTTGACGGCACGGCGGGCACGAACTTGGCAAGTACGAATGCCAGAGCGGTTAGGAGGCCAAGGATCACCACGCCAATGACGTCGTTGACACTGATGGACTTGGTGCCCAAGGCGTTGAGAACCACGCCCGCGGAGATGCTTGCAGCAAAAGCGATGATCCATGTTGAAGGCTTCGTGCGCACCTCCGGGTCCCGGATCACAGCCGAAACGTCCACCTTGGTTCGGTCCTGTGGCCGGCGCAGGTTCGCGACAACGGCGTTCCCGTTGCGGTCAAGGCGCTTGCCCTCGTCATCCCGGCGGAAGAGTCGCGACCAGAACTTGTAAAGCCGCAAGGACATCGGCAGTGAAAGGAAGGCCCCGGCGTAGAAGCCCACAAGGTTCGTCACCAGGTTGGACAGGGCCGCCAGCGCCATGATCTCTGGCGCCTGCTCCGGATGGATGATGGACAGGGCGGCTACGCCGCCAAGCATCATGGAACCCGAGCCGAGGCCCAGGCCCAGCGCCAGGGCGCGGGGGTCAAAGATGCCCATCCCGCCGAGCAGGCCTGCCAGCAGGGAGATGAAGACTGCGCCGAAGACGCTGCCCAGAAGCCACACGGAGAAGACGCCCCGGTAAATCGGGGATTTCACGCCGAAACGCTGCAATGCGTAGGCCAAGTAGGATTCACGGTCGATTGCCCAGGTGGCACCGATGGCCGTGCGGCCCATGCCCAGCGCCACACCGACCGGCAGGGCGATGATGACCGTTCCGAAGATGTGGCCCACTTCCTGGAGCAGGATGGCCGGGCCGAGAGAGGTCAGTTTGGCGAAAGAGGGCCCCACTTGGGTGCCGAGGGCCCCGAGGAACATGACGATGCTGACGTTGAGCAACACCGAGGCGACGGCGCGGCTTTGGCCCGACATGGGACGGACCTTCTGGACGCCGATGACAGCACCGATCAGCACCGCCCACAAGACGGGCATCAGCACGATGGCGGCGTTGCCCAGGGGAATCTTGTGCGTGCCGGCCAGGATGGCGACGGCGCAGATGGCCGTGGACAGCAGGATCATCGATCCCCATTGCCGTGCCGTGGGGGTGAAGAGGCGGGCCGGTTCGTGATCGACATTGACTACGGGCGTATCCACCTCCGGAGTGGTTGTGGATTGGTTCTTCATTGTTGTGCACCCTTCGTGTGCTGCAGTGGCGAGGACGGATCCGTCCAGTCATTTGGTATACCAAAGATGGTAAGGTGGATCACATCGCATTGCAAGACATGTCACAGAAGCTGCTGGAAATTCTTGGAAATTAAGGCAACTGCGTGTTCGGGCCAACTTCGAACTTGATCTGCGGCTATTTGACCTGGAATACCAAACTTGGAGGGTTTATGATTACTCAGCTTTCTGCCCGGTACGTCCTTGGCTATGACAGAACCGGGCACGAGATGCACACGGACGGGCACGTCGTGATGCGGGATGACGAGATCATCTACGTCGGGACGGATTACCCGGGTCCCGTGGACGAACGCCGGGACTTCGGACAGAGCCTCATCGCACCCGGCCTTATCGATCTCGATGCCTTGACGGACATAGATCACATGATCTTCGACTCTTGGCCCACCGACGAGACGGCCCCGGGCTTGCAATGGTCTGAGGACTACTTCCACAACCGCCGGCGCGATGTCTTCACTGGGGCGCAGCGCCAGAGCGTGCGCAAATTCGCCCTGGCGCAGCTCGCCTTGCACGGAGTGACCACCTACATGCCGATCGCCTCGGAGATCCACAGCTCATGGGCTGAAACCTTCGAAGAACTCAAAGGGATGGCGCAGTCCAGCATCGAGCTCGGACTGCGCGGCTTCCTAGGCCCCGCGTACCGCTCGGGGATCAATGTTACCGACGACGACGGCCAACGGGTGATCCTCTTCGACGAGGAAGAAGGACGTAAAGGATTCGCTGACGCCGCGCGGTTCCTCGACTACGCCGACGAGCTAGGACATCCGTTGCTTACCGGTGTCCTGCTGCCTTGCCGAATCGAGACGCTCTCGGACGAACTAATGCGCCGGACCGCGGAGCTGGCCACCAAACGCAACGCGCTGGTCCGCCTCCATTGCCTTCAGGGGACCAACGAAGACGGGTTCCTTGTCGAGCTCACCGGGCGCACCGTCCTGGAGCAGCTTGCGGATTCCGGCCTGCTGGACACACGGCTCCTTATTCCGCATGGGGTTGTCATCGACGGGACCAACCCGTCCTCCAGCGCGGAGGGCGGACCGTTGGACGTGCTGGCCCGGCATGACGTCAGCATCATCCACTGCCCACTGACGTCGTTCCACTACTCAGGCATGCTCAAGTCCTTTGATGCCTTCGCAGCCGCCGGGGTCAACATGTGCCTGGGAACGGATTCTTTCCCGCCGGACCTGATCAAGGGCATCGACATCGGCACGCACCTGGCCCGCATCGCAGAGGGCCGCCGGGACGCCGGCACGGTGTCGGCGTTCTTCGACGCCGCCACCCTGGGTGGTGCCAGGGCATTGGGCCGCGACGACCTGGGACGCCTGTCTCCGGGCGCGCAAGCGGACATCATGGTCGCCTCACTAGGTGACTTCCGTGACGGGGTCATCGAAGATCCATTGCGCACGCTGATCCTCAACGGCTCCGCACGCAATGTCACCGATACGTACGTTGCGGGCCGCCCCGTGGTTGTTGGCGGCTCACTCCCAGGCATCGAACTCGATAAACTGCGTGCCGAGGGTCAGCAGCTTTTTGGACAGATGATGGAAGCCTACGGCGAACGCGACTACCGGCGTCGCGATGCCTCCGAGCTGTTCCCCCCGGTGTACGCCCCGGCGGCGGCCCAGGTCCAGTGACCTGACAGCGTAACGCACCGTGGCAGTCGGGATTCCCCGGTGGTTCCACGCATGGGCTCCTCCGCGGGGCTGGATGCCCTGCGGAGGAGCCTGGAACGGGTTACCTCCAGTGCGGTGGAGCAGCCCGAGCCAGTGACTATGCGGGAACGGTTGCCCGGATCTTCCGGCTACCCACCATCGCGATGAATCCCAGCAGCAGCAGAGCTGCCGCGAACAGCAACCACAGGCCATTGAAGCCAGTGCTTGCGAGAACGGCAGTTCCAGCCCCCAAAGCAACGGCTGCAGAAACCGAGGCCGCATTGGCCTGTGCAGCAGTTCCCGAAGCGATGGCCGACGGCGTCTCACCCGCAGGAGCGGCTGCACCTGGATCGACAAAACCCTGCGAACCGAACGGCAGGTTCACGACCGGCAGGTTCACGACGGGCGGGGTAACGGTCGACGGGTTCACGATGCCCGAAGGCAGACCCAAACCTACCGATGCGCTGCTGACATTGATCGGCAGACCCAAGGGTGCGGTGAGTCCCGTGCCCGAGAGGATGCCGGTGGCTGCTGTCGGTGTGGTGCCGAGCAGGTTCAGGGGTGCGGTGAGTCCCGTGCCCGAGAGGATGCCGGTGGCTGCTGTCGGGGTGGTGCCGAGCAGGTTCAGGGGTGCGGTGAGTCCCGTGCCCGAGAGGATGCCGGTGGCTGCCGTTGGTGTGGTGCCGAGCAGGTTGACCGTGGTGTCACCCACGGTGGCTAGTCCGGTTACCGGTGCCGTGACGCCGGTGCCTCCGTTAGTGCCTGCCGGGGTCGTGAGGATGTTGACGGAGGTGTCGCCGACCGTGACAGGAGCGGTTACCGGTGCCGTGACGCCTGCGCCTCCGCCGGTGCCTGCCGGGGTCGTGAGGATGTTGACGGAGGTGTCACCCACGGTGGCTAGTCCGGTTACCGGTGCCGTGACGCCGGTGCCTCCGTTAGTGCCTGCCGGGGTCGTGAGGACGTTGACGGAGGTGTCGCCGACGGTGACAGGAGCGGTTACCGGTGCCGTGACGCCTGCGCCTCCGCCGGTGCCTGCCGGGGTCGTGAGGACGTTGACGGAGGTGTCGCCGACGGTGACAGGAGCGGTTACCGGTGCCGTGACGCCGGTGCCTCCGCTGGTGCCTGCCGGCGTCGTGCTGAGGACGTTGACGGAGGTGTCGCCGACGGTGACAGGAGCGGTTACGGGTGCCGTGACGCCGGTGCCTCCGCCAGTGCCTGCCGGCGTCGTGAGGACGTTGACGGAAGTGTCACCCACGGTGGCCAGTCCGGTCACAGGGGCCGTGACGCCGGTGCCTCCGCTGGCGCCTGCCGGCGTCGTGCTGAGGACGTTGAAGGAGGTGTCGCCGACGGTGGCTAGTCCGGTCACAGGTGCCGTCACGCCAGCGCCTCCGGCGGTGCCTGCCGGCGCGGTGCCTGCCGGCGTCGTGCTGAGGACGTTGACGGAGGTGTCACCGACGGTAACTGGCGCGCTGACGGGAGCCGTCGCCTGGGTGCCAGCGGCTGTTCCAGTGGCGGAATTGTCCAGGACTGCCAGTGAAGCGGCTCCGATATTAACAGGGACCGATATCGGAGCCACCACCTGGGTTCCGGACGGGACGGCTGCTCCGCCGGAATTGCTCGCCGGGGCCGGAGCCGGGGCGGGTGCAGGGGTGGTGGTCGCGGCGCCCGAATTTCCCAGTATTGAGAGCGACGTCGACCCGAGGGTCACCGGAGCGGACACCGGTGCAACGACTTGTGTGCCTGAGGCATTGCCTGACGCACTTGTAGTGGTGTCTGCCGCGTTCGCGGCAGTTGCGCCGAGGGCAATCAACCCACCGGCAAAGAGGGTGCCAAGCAGCCCCTTGCGAATCATGCTGTGCATTGTGTTTTTCTCCTGAACGAGTAGTTCCCAGAGGCGTCCGCAGGAGCCTGCGTTTACGCCTGATTGGCCATTTGCCGCCGTCCAGAATTGCCTTCCGGGAGAGCGGCGGGGCTCGGAACTAGTCAGGGGAAGAACCCGGGTCAAACGACACCGGGGCCGGAACTCTGCCGGCAGCAGCTGTGGACACGAGGGTCCCAGTCAAGGGGTAAAACAGAATCGTGCCTTGGAGCCAGGCAGTAGCAGCCCCCGAAGGATTACTGGTGAGGACTGCAGAGCTATTTCCGGCGTCGCTGCCGTTTGGTGTGCCGGGCGGGAATGTCCCGCCCGGCGCGGGTGCTGAAGGTACCTCGGAACTGGTGGCCCGGACTGTCGACGTCGAAAGTGTCCCATTCAGGACCGGCGGGCCGCTGGGGCCAGCGACGCCGAGCATCGGGGCCGCGACATCCTGAGCCGGCGTCGGGGGGACTACGGCAACGGGCTCAACAGCAGCGGGTTCCGGTGCAGGAGCTTCTCCCGTTCCGACAGCATCGGGGATTTGGACGGAGGGGACAGTTATCTCGGGGATGGTGACTGGAAGGCTGCCGACCAAGGAACCAACGCTTGCCCCAACGCCGTCAACCGCGCTTGCTGCCGGCGATACAACCCTTGTAGTCACGGCACCGACGGTTCCTTCAGGGACGACCACGCTGACAACGGGCGTGCTGGCTACAAGTTGGTCGACGCTCCGGCTCAGCTTGGGAAGATCGTGCACGGCGACAGCCGGTACCTGTACCGCTGGTGGATGGACCTCGTTGTGCACGACGTTTGACACTGCAGAGCCGGCGCCGCCCAGGAGGTTGTGGTTGTTTGCGCTTCCGGAATCAGCGTTTGCTGCCGTGGAAGAGAGGGCCATCCAAACGACAGCTCCGGCGCCAGCGAGCATGATGGAGCGGAGAATATGAAGAACGCGCGACTTACTTTGCTCAGCTTCCATCTCGACACCCCCCAGCGTCAGCTTGGATCGACGATCGCTCCCATCCTAGGCCTCACTAATTAACTAGTCCAGACATTGGACGATGGATTTGTCATTTAGTTCAGCGGGCGTCGTTGGCGTAACGGACTCCGAGCTGGGACCGCACGCCGTCGAAGAGGCGCATCGTGTTCAATGAATCGTCCAAGGGCATCACGGGACTTTCGATCAGTCCTTGTTGGACACATCGCGTAACCTCGCGCAGTTCGTAGGTATAGCCGATCCCTACCGCGTCAAAGCGTTCGATTCGCGGCTCGTCCCAGCCGGTTCGAATCAGAAGCTCGCGCGGATTGTTGATGGACCCCCGCGTCTGGAGGAAACCCTTGGACCCGGCAACGGACGCCGAGCGCGGCCCATGGGCCAGTAACGAAGAGGTCAGCTGGGCGATGGCACCGCCGTCGTAAGCCAGCGTGAGCGCGTTCTGCGAGTCGACGCCGTCGACCGTCAAAGTGCCCACTGCGCTGACCGACTGCGGGAAACCGAGGGTGCCCAAAGGCCAGAGCAACGCGTACACCGTGAGGTCCAAAAGTGCCCCGCCGCCGTCCGCCGGGGCCCAGATCCGGGCGGCGGGATCATAGGGGGCAGGGAATCCAAGGTCGGCGCTGACCCACTTGATGTCGCCCAGTTCGCCTGACGCGGCAATGGCGAACGCCCTCTGGATGCTGGGCAGGAATCGACTCCATACGGCTTCCATGAGGAACAATTTCCGTTCCCGGGCCAAAGCGACCAGCTCTGCCGCTTCACGGCCGTTGATGGTCAAGGATTTCTCGCACAGAACGTGCTTGCCCGCGTTGAGGGCGTCCCTGACGATCTCGAAGTGCTGGGCGTGCGGAGTGGCCACGTAGACCACATCGACGGCGTCATCGGCGAGCAGCCGCCGGTAGCCGGGCACTCCGCCGTCGTCCCCGTAGGACTTCGTGACCCCGTGCGCGGCAGCAAAGGCGTCAGCGGATTCCTGGCGCCGGGAACTCACTGCGTAGAGGTTTGCGTCCTCGAGCTGGGCGAGGTCGCCGCTCACGGTTTTAGCGATCCCTCCTGTGGCGATAAAGCCCCAGTTCAGAGCCCTGCCGGTGGCTGCGCGGGGATCCTGGTTCGGCTGGCTGAACAACCACGGCTTGGTGATATGCAGACTCATGCGGCCTATCCTCTCATTCCGCGGCAGGAGTCATACAGCACACGCTCTAGTCACGAGCCGTCCGAATTTCGCCGGCCCTCCTTCCGTTGTTTGGAAAACGTGATCAGGCCCCGGCAGCTACCCTCGGACGCAGCGTTTCCTCGCTCAGTTTGCCCTGCTGCAGCCTGAAGCGCCGCTCGGTTTTCTGCGCCAGGCTCCGGTCGTGCGTTACCACCAGGATGGTGGTGTTGTGGTCCCGGCTCAAGGAACTGAGCAATTCGATGATGTGCTCACCGGTCTGCTCATCCAGGTTGCCGGTGGGCTCGTCGGCAAGGATGAGCTTGGGCTCGTTGGCCAGCGCCCGGGCGATCGCAACGCGCTGCTGCTCGCCTCCCGAGAGCTTGTTGATGCGGCGGGACTGTTTTTCGGGATCAAGCTGCACCTGCTCCAGGAGGGACCGCGCCCGCTCCAGGCGGGCAGCCTTCCGCATTCCTGCGAACTCCATGGGCAGCATCACGTTGTCTACTGCCGAGAGGTTGGGAATGAGGTTGAACTGCTGGAAAACGAAGCCGATGTCCCGGCGTCGGTACTCGGTGAGTTTGCCCGCGGGGAGCCCGGCCAGGCTGACCCCATCCACGACGACGTCGCCGCTGGTGGGCTTGTCCAGGGCGCCGACCAGGGAGAGCAAGGTGCTCTTTCCGCTGCCGCTCTTCCCCACGATCGAGGCGAGGGTGCCTTTTTCGAGCTCGAAGCTCACGCCGTTGACGGGCTTGATGGTGCGGTCGCCGGACTTGAACTGGCGCACCAGGTCTTTGACTTCAATCATGGCTATTCTCCTCGGAGGACTTCGATGGGGCGGATGCGGGCTGTGAGCAGCGCTGGTACCAGGGCGCCAACGACGGCGACGCCGAAGACGGCGGCAACGCCCGCGGCAATGATGCCGGGGGAGGCGCTCGCCGTGACCGAGGTGAGCAGTTGGGAGGCTCCGCCGAAGAGGTTTCCACCGGGTCCGCCGAAGCCTCCGCCGCCGAATCCTCCGCCCCCGGGGCCGCGCTGGGTGGTGGCCGCCGTCGAGCTGTTGGAACTGATCAGTGCCGATGCGATGCCGCCGCTGGCGAAGGAAGCGATGGCAGCACCAACGACGCTGCCGAGCGCCACGAGGACGAGTGCTTCGAGCACGAACTGCAAGCCGATGGTCCGGTTGCGGGCGCCTATGGCCTTCAGGACTCCGATCTCACGGCGGCGCTCGCGGACCAGCATGACCATGATGAGCAGGATGATCAGGCCGGCCGTGCCAAGGGCTGCGATGAAGGCCACGAGTGAGATGTTCTTGACGCTGTCCAGGGAACTGACTGCGGTTTCGAGGTTCCGCTGGCCCTGCGTCACGTCTGCCTTTCCGGAGCCCAGGGCAGTCTGTAGAGCCGTCTTGGCGGCATCCACGTTCGCCATGCTGTTGACCGTCACCACCATGCTGGAGAGCTCGCCGGGTGTTGCTGCGAGGGCCTGGGCTTCGGCGAGCGTCGTGTACACGGCGTTGTTGCCGAAAGTGGTGCCGGCGTCGAAGATGCCGGTCACCGCGAAGGTCTTACCGGCGATCCTGAACGTTGAGCCGGCCTTGAGGTTGTTCTTTGTCGCGAGGGTAGTTCCGACGAGGGCCTTGGTGCTGGCCACGGTGTAGTCGCCCAGGCCCGTGCCGCTGGTGATGTTCAAAGCCTTGCCGGCAGTGTCAACCTCGGCGCCGATACCGGTAGCCGTGATGGGCAATGAGAACGTCGGCGCGGTTCCGGTGCTTCCCGTGCCCGTGCTTCCCGACCCGGTGCTTCCCGACCCGGTGCTGCCGCTGGTGTTGCGGTTACCGAGCGTGCCGGCGTCGATGGCTGCCTGGAGGTTGGTGGTGACGCTCGTACCGCCGCCCGGGCCGCCGCCCGGTCCGGTCTGCTGCGTCGTGGTGCCGGTGGTCGAGGCCGCTGTTGCGGTCTCCAGCCGCAGCGCCTTGGTGCCCACCACGGAAACGACGTTCGGTACGGCTGCCGCCGTCGCGGTCTGGGCGGTAGTGAGCGGCTCGCCGCCGCCGTCGAAGCCCTGTGCCCCGGCCGGGTTCACGGTCAGGACCGTGCCCACGGAGGCATTGAGCTCCTGGACTTTGCCGCCAACGGCCTGGTTGGCCACGAGCATGGCCAGCGCCAGCCCGATCGCGACGGCCAGCACTGCCACTACAGCCGCGGTTCTTATCTTGTTGCGGAAGGCATTGCCTACACTCCGGGCGAGGACGCTCACGATTCTCCTTCTGGACCTGGCCCGCCCCAGCGGCGCGCCTGCTCACCTAAGAGTGCTCACCGCGGCTGTGCGACTGTGCTGCTGAAGCTATGCGGGGCCTGTGAAGAGTTGCGCGACGGCGGATGCAACCGGACACAGCGACGGCGGCCACCCCCTCGAGTGGGGATGGCCGCCGTCGTTGGTGCTGGACTGGGAACTACTACTTGGTGATCGGGCCGAGGACCGGATCGTCCACGTAGGCCGTCTTCACGTTGTCCTTGGTGACAATGACCGGCGGCAGAAGGTAAGCCGGGACGGTCTTGACGCCGTTGTTGTAGGACTTGGTGTCGTTGATCTCAAGCTGCTTGCCGGCCTGCAAGTCCTGGACCATCGTGATGGCGTGCTCAACGAGCTTGCGGGTGTCCTTGTTGATGGTGGAGTACTGCTCGCCGGCCATGATGGACTTGACCGATTCAACTTCGGAGTCCTGGCCGGTGACGACCGGAAGCGGCTTGCCCGCAGCCTTCACCGAGGTCAGGATGGCACGGGCCAAGGTGTCGTTCGGGGACAGCACTCCATCGATCGAGGCGCTGGTGTAGGTTCCCGCGAGCAGGGTATCCATGCGCTTCTGGGCGTTCTCTGCCTTCCAGCCCTGGGTGACGGCCTGTTCGAACGACTTCTGGCCGGAGACCACCTTGAGGGTTCCGTCATCGATCTTCGGCTGCAGGATGCTCATGGCGCCGTCGAAGAAGACCTTCGCGTTGGCGTCATCGGGCGAACCGGCGAAGAGCTCGATGTTGTATGGACCGCTCGGCTTCTTGGCCTTGAGCCCGTCCAAGAGTGCCTGGCCTTGCAGCACACCGACCTTGAAGTTGTCGTATGCCACGTAGTAGTCCACGTTGGACGTGTTCAGCAGGAGGCGGTCGTAGGCGATGACTGTCGCACCGGCGTCCTTGGCCTGCTTCAGCTGTGTACCGAGCTGGGCACCGTCGATGGCACCGACAATGATGACCTTGTCACCCTTGGTGACCATGGCGCTGATCTGATTCTGCTGCTCCGACACGCCGCCGTTGGCGAACTGCACATCCGGCTTGAATCCCGCGCTCGTCAGGCCGTCGTTGAACAGCTTCTCTGCCAACACCCAGTTCTCGCTCGTTTTCTGGGGGAGCGCGACGCCGATCGAGGAGCCTTTCGGGAACGTTTCGGCTGCTCCGCTTGAGGAGCCGCCAGAGCTGCCGGTGTCCGAACGGCCGCAGGCCGTCAGCGCCAGTGCCGCGATCGCAGCTACCGCTGCTGCCTTTCCTGCTTTACCCAACATTCGCATATCTTGGTTCGCTTTCTTTGTTGTGGATGGAACAAGCTGTGAAGCCGGTCAGGCTTCCTTCGAGATGACTTCCCTGGTTGAGGTTGTCTCGTCCGGAGCGATCTCTTCGCTCTTCCGGCCGAAGTTCTTCATCATCATTCCGATGATCGATTTCTTGCCCTGCGTCTTGTTGTAGACGTCGAAGGCAACTGCTGCCAGCAGCACGAGGCCCTTGATGATTTGGGTCAGGTCGGCGCCGACGCCGAGGAGCTGGAGGCCGTTGTTGAGGACAGCCATGACCAGGCCACCAACGATCGAGCCGATAACGGTGCCTACGCCGCCGGTGACTGCGGCGCCACCAATGAAGACTGCGGCAATCGCGTCCAGTTCCCAGCCCACGCCGTCGAACGGGCCCGAGGCGGTGGAGCGGCCGACGAAGATCATGCCGGCGAGCCCGGCGAGGATGGACATGTTCATCATGACCATGAAATTGACCTTCTTGGACTGGACACCCGAAAGTTCCGCCGCGTGGCGGTTTCCGCCTACTGCGTAGATGTGGCGGCCGATGACCGTCTTGGCCGAAACAAAGCCGTAGATCAGGACCAACACGGCCAGGATGAGCCCGGGGATGGGGAACGAGGTGCCCGGCCGGCCGGTGGCGAACAAGTACGTGGCGTACAGGATGGCGGCGTTGACCAGCACGAGCTTAGTGATCATCACCCAGGTCTCGGGGACATCCGCACCCAAGGCCTGGGCGGTGCGGCGGTTGCGCAGTTCGCTGAAGATGACATACGCGACGCCGAGGAGGCCCAGGAGGAGCGTCAGGTTGTTATACCCGGTCTTCGGTCCGACCTCGGGCAGGTAGCCGGAACCGAGGTACTGGAAGTCTTCGGGGACCGGCACGGTGTTGGACTTGCCGACGAACTGGTTGAAACCACGGAACAGGAGCATGCCGGCCAGTGTGACGATGAACGCCGGAATGCCGACGTACGCAGTCCAGAACCCCTGCCACGCGCCGATGACTGCGCCGAGCAGGAGGCCGAACAGCACGGCCGCGTACCACGGAAGGTGCCAGTCCCTGATGGCCAGTGCCACCGAGATGCCCACGAACGCCGCAACCGAACCCACCGAGAGGTCGATGTGTCCGGCGATGATGACCAGGACCATGCCGATGGCCAGGATCAGGATGTAGGAGTTGCCGTTGAAGAGGTTGATGACGTTGCCGGGGGTCAGGGTGCGGCCCTGGGTGAAGATCTGGAAGAAGATGACGAGTGCAACCAGTGCGAAGATCATGCCGAACTGGCGGGTGTTGCCACCGAATAGCTTCTTGAGCGCGTTCATTGTTTTAGGTCCTTGAGTCCGTTTATTTCTGGAGGTGACCGGGGTCAGGCAGCTTTGCGGCTGGATGTCATGAGCTTCATGAGGCTCTCCTGGCTGGCTTCGTCCTTGTTGAGGACGCCGGTGATGGCGCCTTCGAAAATGGTGTAGATACGGTCTGAGAGGCCCAGCAATTCGGGGAGTTCCGAGGAAATGACGATGACGCCCTTCCCTTGGTTGGCCAGTTGCTGGATGATGCCGTAGATCTCGTACTTGGCGCCTACGTCGATACCGCGCGTCGGTTCATCGAGGATGAGGAGATCCGGGTCCGTGAACATCCACTTGGCGAGCACGACTTTCTGCTGGTTGCCGCCGGAGAGCTTCGATACGCCTTCCTCCACCGACGGGGTCTTGGTGCGAAGCGATTTCCGGTATTGCTCGGCCACCATGAATTCCTTGTTGGTGTCCACGACGATTCCCCGGCTGACCTTCTTGAGGTTTGCGGCCACCGTGGTGGTCTTGATGTCGTCCAGGAGGTTCAGTCCCAGGGTCTTGCGGTCTTCCGTCACGTAGCCGAGGCCGGCGTCGATCGCTTGCCGGACATTGCGCATGACAATCGGCTTTCCATCCTTGTACACCTGCCCCGAGATGAAGCGGCCGTAGGAGTGGCCGAAGACCGATCGGGCGAGCTCCGTGCGGCCCGCGCCCATCAGGCCCGCGAACCCGACGATCTCGCCGCGCCGGACATGGAAGTTCGAGTTCTTGCAGACCAGGCGGTCCGGAATTTGCGGGTGCCCGACGTTCCAGTTCTTGACCTCGAAAAAGACCTCGCCGATCTTGGGCGTATGGTCCGGGAACCGGGATTCCAGCGTGCGGCCCACCATGCCTTTGATGATCCGGTCCTCGTCGACGCCGTCTTCCTTCACGTTGAGGGTCTCGATCGACTTGCCGTCGCGGATGATGGTGATCTCATCCGCGATTTGTTCGATTTCGTTGAGCTTGTGGGAAATCATGATGGACGTGATGCCGCGGCCCTTGAGGCCGAGGATGAGGTCGAGCAGGTGCTGGGAATCGGATTCGTTGAGCGCCGCAGTCGGCTCGTCGAGGATCAGCAGCTTGACGGACTTGTTCAACGCCTTGGCGATTTCCACGAGCTGCTGCTTACCGACGCCGATTTCCTTGATGGGGGTGTCCGGGTCCTCCCGCAGGCCCACCCTGGCAAGGAGCTCGATGGTCCTCTTGCGGGCTTCGGCCCAATCGATGATGCCGCGACGCACGGGTTCGTTGCCGAGGAAGATGTTTTCCGTGATGGAGAGTTCAGGGATCAGGGCGAGTTCCTGGTGGATGATCACGATGCCGGCCTGCTCGCTGGCGCGGATGTCCTTGAATTGCTGGACCTGGGACTGGTAAACGATGTCGCCGTCGTAGCTACCGTAGGGGTAGACGCCCGAAAGCACCTTCATCAGGGTGGACTTTCCTGCACCGTTTTCGCCGCAAATCGCGTGGATCTCGCCCACTTTGACCCGCAGGCTTACGTTCGAGAGAGCCTTCACCCCGGGAAATTCCTTCGTGATGGACCGCATCTCCAGGAGAACCGGATCCTGTTGCGATGTGGGGGTCGACATTCCTTCGCGCCTCCAATGTTGACGTCGTTGTCGGCCCGCGGATTGACGAGCCTATCTGATGAGAAAGTAAACTGGATCACACGCCTTGTCGTCAAGACTTGAACGCAAGACGTGGGTAACAGCGTTGTAACGAATTGCTTAGCTTTGTTTGATTCCGGCGTGCTGGAACACCAGCGCGGCCGCTCCAAGAGCCTCCGCGCGGGCGCCCAGCGAAGACATTGCAAGGTGGGTGGTCTCGCCGATTACGGGCACTGCATGGCGGACAAGACCGCGCCTGATGGGGTCGAGGAGGACGTCGCCAAGGCCGGCGAGGGGCCCGCCCACGACGATGACTTCCGGGTTGATGAGATTGGCCACGTTGCCCAAAGCGCGTCCGACGGCGAGTCCGGCGTCGTCCACTACCCGCAAGGTCGCCGGATCCTTTGCGAGGGCATTGCGGACGATGTCCTCCGGCTCGAGGTGCTGGCCCGAACCTTTGCCGAGCAACTCGATCATCGTGGTGGTTGAGGCCATGGTTTCCAAGCATCCACGATTGCCGCACCGGCAGATGGCGCCGTACTCGTGGATGGTCGCGTGGCCGATTTCGCCCGTGATTCCCACAGCCCCGTAGTACGGCGCTCCATTGATGATGAGGCCAGCCCCTATACCCGAACCGATCTTGAGGAACATGAGGTTGCTGATCCCGCTGTGCGGCCCCCATGTGACCTCGGAGAGGGCGCCCAGATTGGCGTCGTTGTCAACGTATATGGGCAGATCGAGGGCTTCCTCCAGTCGTTCGAGAATCTGGATGCCCACCCATTCGGGCAGGATGGCACCCTGGGCCACGGTGCCGGAACGGCGGTCGATGGGGCCCGCTATGCCGGCGCCCGCGCCAACTACCGCGCTTCGGTCAACCCCGCTTTCGAGCAGGAGTTTGTCGAGGAGGGCGACGGCGGCGCTGATGCCCTGTTCGGCGTGGTGGCCAAGGGGCAGCGTGACGGTTTCCTCGACGATGATGTGATAGCCCAGGGAGGCCAGGACTACCCGCAGGTGGCGCCGGCCAAAATCGATACCGACGGCGACCGCGCCGTTGCTGTTGAGCCTGACGTTCAGTGCCCGGCGTCCGGAGCTTGTGATCGGTTCGGTGGAGACGAGTCCCGCGTCCTGCATGATCTTGACGATGTTTGACACCGTCGCCGTGGAAAGACCGGTCTGCCTGGCGAGTTCAGCCTGGGTGGCTGGGCCGCTCAGCAGACATTCGATGAGCCGCTGCTGGTTCAGGTGGCGCAGCGCTGATTGAGAACCGGGGTTCTTGCGGTGGCTCTTCATCGGGCTGGATGTTGCGGGCATGACATGAAGCGTGCCTCAAATCACAGTTGCAGTCAAGAAGTTAACGCAATAGGAGGAACTTGCGTCGGCATCATGAACTTACCGCTGATTTGTACGATCCATCCCCGGCGGGCTGTCCGCAGGTCCTTTTGTCCTGTGGGACCGGCCTGTGGCTGGCTAGGCTGGAACCACGAGTAACCCCGGGCTTGGGTCCCATGAACGCCCGACGGGGGATGCAAGGTGCTATTGAGGTGGTAATGATGCTGCTGTCCGTTCTGCAGGCCAACGCTGTTGTCCTGGACATCGACGCCAATCTGAAGACGATCGATGCTGCGGCGCGGCGCGCTGCCGCGGCCGGGTCCGGCTTGCTGTTGACTCCGGAGCTCTTCCCTGTAGGTTATGCGCCGCTGAGGCTGCACTCGGAGCTGGACCCTGCAGTTCTTCCAGGTATCCGGGCCCGCCTTGCGGACATCGCCCGCACGCACGGAATCGGACTCGTTTACAGCCTTCCCGCACCGGCCGCCGATGGCGGCTGGCATATCTCCGCCACCCTTCTGGATTCGCACGGAGCCGCGCTTCTGGACTACGACAAGGTGCACCTTTTCGGCGATGAGGAGCGAAAGGCATTCGCCGCCGCCCAGGCAGCTCCCGGCGTCGTGGACTTCAACGGGGTCAAGACGTCGCTGCTGATTTGCTACGACGTCGAGTTTCCCGAAAGTGTCCGCGCCGCGGCCACGCGGGGCGCTGAACTCCTGCTGGTTCCCACTGCCCTGTCCGCGGGCTTCGACGCCGTGCCGCAGGTTCTGATCCGGGCCCGGGCCCTGGAGAGCCAACTCAACGTGGCCTACGCAAACCACAGCGGCCACGAGGACGGCTGTGACTTCCTTGGCGGAAGCGTGGTGGCCGGTCCGGACGGTTCATTGCTCGCTGCCGCCGGGGATGGTGCGGCGTTGCTGTTCGCCGAGATCTCTACTGAAAGCGTCAAGGCGGCCCGTGAACAGGTGCCGTACCTGAAGGAGCGGCGTCCGGAGCTGTACCGCGAGTGGGAAGACTAGGCTCCACGAGGTTGAGGGTTGGAATCCATGGGGTGGAACGGTAGCTCAGCAGTTGGTCCCGGGCGCTCGTAAGCTAACCGGCCGAGCCCACACGCGGATTCCGAGAATGAGGCTGCGTCCGTCGCCAAAGAATGGCAGAAGGAAGACTGCATGCAACAGGAACCAGCACTGCAGGAATGAGCCGGGGGCGAGCCGGGCAATCAGCGCCCCGACCAAGCAGGATGCACTCGGACCTAGCGTCGCCACGACTGCGATCTGCCACCCGCAGAGACGCCCGACGGGAATGAGGGAAAAACGTAGGACTCCGGCAGATACCACGATGTCCGAAACCCCATGAAACAGCCTCATGCCTGCAACATGGGACCACTCGTGCACCAGAAAACCGCCCAGAAGGAAAAGTGCATGCACAAGGAGCCACAGGCCGGCCTGGAAAAGGATCGGATCAGCCGTGATGGCGGCCAGGAAGGTACACGCAGTGAAGCTGAGAACCACCGCGGCAAGTGGCCATCTGCATGACCACATGAGTTGCTTGGCTATCAGGCCGACTGTCGCATCCGGGAGGGTGATCGTGCGAACGGTCAACGCTGGTCTGCTCGTAGGAGTCGCTTCTTGTGGAGCTTGAGTCGTTCCAGGACTGCAGCAACGGCAACATAGAAAACCAGGCATGCCGCAAAGACCAAAGCGATGGGCGCGCCGTTCGATACCCCGATTTCCAATGCGGTCGCTCCGTCGGCCTGTTCATGAGGCTCGAAGAAGAGCGCGCCGAACAGCCCAAACTTCCTGACTCCTATTTCTGACGCTGAGAACATCGTGGTGATGAAACTCGTGACAACGACGATCATGGTGACAACAAAAGAGACTGTCAGCCCGGCAATGAATCTAAGCAGCCACTTCATGGCGCGCAATCCTCTCCATTCTTCGCATACCCAGGATGCTGTAAAAGACGACGAGTAAGTTAAGGGCGGCAAAAATTGCCGCACTGATAATTGGACCAAAGTTAAAGACGTTCAAACCAAGCGCCACAATCATGACGACTATCATCGTTAGCAAGACACCGATGATAACCGTGAATGGGTTTCCCTTCTCGGGAGGGAAAGCGATGCCAACAAGGGTTGATATGAGAATGTTGCTCAAGCAGAATCCGAGCACTGGCAGGCAGGCTTCAAACGAAACTCTCTGGGCCACGGAAATCGTGACGACTGGAATGCCCACAACCATCAGGAGGACGCCTTGCGAGCCCACGAGGCGCAAGTAGTTCGCAACAGTGCGGCCCGGATAGGTGACCATGCGTCGGAGAGGTTCCGAGTTCGAAAATGCATAGACTCCCTGAAACGTTATGAGAGCAAGGGCGTAGGGTGGCAACACCAGATGCTCTAGCCAGGCGAAGACCGAATAGATGATGATAAAAGAGACAGCCACCATTGTTTCGAAACTTCGAAACAAGACCAGAATGTAAACACCGAACGTACGCCCTGCCAAGCATGAAGGCAGAAAGACGAAGAAACGACGCATCGGAACGTAGTTCCTGGGCGCGATCGCCACTATTGCCGGAATTAGGGCTGCTGATGTCGCAAGCAGCACTAAAATGGAAAACCAGAGCCCGACGTCTTCCTGCAGCTTCGCGTAGAGCAACATTGGTGCATTGTAGTCGCGCCCGAATACGTAGCTTTCGGCGATCTGGCTGCTCTGCTCGTTGGTTTGAGGAAAGGCCACGGCCAGCCCGAGAGCCAGCACCAGCGGGACTACCAGACCGCGGAGTCGGGCAATCCTGAGGGCCTGTAGACCACGTTCAAGGAGGTAGTAGCCGAGGCTCAGAAGTAGGTACGTTGAAATAGCGGGAAACCAGACGGACGCCAGAACCCTCGGAATGTAATCAGTTCCCTCGATCAGCACAGTTGAAATGGAAAATGCACCGAAAACGAACACGGTCATAAGGAGAACGAGGGACGACTCAAAGAGAGCAAATGCCATCGTCCTTTCCTTGTTGGTCACTGGCAGATTAAAGGAGACCTTCAGAAGCTCATCTGCCTTCATGAACAGCACCCGGATCAGTGTGTACGCGATAAGTACCCAGAATCCGACGGATGCGTTGGCGACGTGAAGAACAGGCTCAAGCAGGCCGGTTCCTCCGAGATACTGGCGGATGACCAGATAGCTCAACACGTTGAATCCGGCGAACGCGGCAAAGAGCAGGAATATGGCTGAAAGCCGGGCAGCCGGGCTTGCCAACAGACCTCGTCCCAAGACGCGTCTCACGATGAAGAGCCAGAACAATCGAAACAACAGAACTACGCTTTTGATGCGCACTTAAGATGGCTCCATTGCCTGAATGAACTCGTTGGCAAGGTCAGCTATCGTGCCGTGATCTTGGATGATTTTCCGGACCGGAGCCTGAACCACCAGGGCCCCTTGGACGAGAAGTGCCAGCTCGTCAGCGACGTGCTCCAACATGGTGAAGTCATGGCTGCACAGCAGAACTGAGCGGCCTTCTTTGGCAAGATTCCGGATATCGCGCTCGAAGATGTTGATCGCATCGATGTCGACGCCATTGAGGGTCTCATCGATTACGGTAAACGTTCGCCGGAGCATGAACGCGGCGATGAGTTGCAACTTCTTCCTCATGCCGTGTGAGTAGTCTTCGATCAAGTCGCGTTGCCTGTCGCGCATCGAGTACCTGGCGAATTGCGTCCTCAGTGCCTCGTGATCCATGGGTTCTCCATAGAGCCCGTGCATGAAACGCACGTATTCTTCCCCGGTGAGGAACTCAGGGAGGTAATCATTGCTCGACAAGTAGATCGAAGACATCTTGGCGCTGCGGCTCTGACTACTGTCAGACCCGATGTGGACGCGGCCGCTTTGAAGTTGGAGCAGATCCAGGATGACCTTTATCAGGGTGGACTTTCCAGACCCGTTGGGACCAATGAGGCCCATGACCTGGTCCTCGGCAATCGTGAACGAGACATCATGAAGCACTTGGCTTCTGGAGTTGTAGGCGTAGTTGACGTTGGCAACACTGAGAGTCATGAGGCGTGATTCCGATGCTCTGGTCGTGGTGGCACGTTGTCAGTGCCACCACGACGGCTGGCCTGCAGCGGGCTACCTGCATTCAACGAACACAGAGACACCCCATTGGCTCCAACTCCAGTTGCCGGTAAAGCGGCCTCGGCCCTGCGTTAAGCACCAGACGGCCATCGCTGCGAGCAATGCAAAAGCAAGCACCATCAGGACGGCGAGAACCACTAGAAACCAGACGGTCGTAGTGAGCATTTCGTTCCTCCACTCGATTTGAGCTACTGGCGGATCCCGTGTAGCCGGCACCCGAATGGTAGGCCGCGAAAACCGCGTCTCAGTGGTCAATCGGCGAAATTAAGTGGTGGAACGGGGCAAAATACGTGCAAAATCGACGTTTCTCCGTGTGCCTGCGGCCCTGTCTACGTGTTTCGCAAGCACACTTGTAGACGGTGCCGCAGCCAGGAAACGCCGAGACTAGCCGTCCCCTCCGCCTACCAGACCGTCCGTGTACTGAAGCGCGATCCAAAGCTCCGCCCGTACCGGGGCCTGGTTCAGATCCGTGTCGAGGAGTTCGGCGAGCAGGCCGATCTGGCGGCGCACGCTGTTGCGGTGCAGCCCCAGCAGTTTGGCGGAGGCGTCCCAGCTGCCGTTTTCGCTTAGCCAACCCCGGAGCACTGCCAAGAGCGGATCTCGCCGATCGGCTTCCAAGGCGAGTACCGGTTCAAGAAGCCTCGCGGCCAGCATGGACCCGGCCTCGCGCCCCAGGAGCCCGGTGACGGACCACGTCACCTCGTCGACGCGGGCACTCCGTCCGCTGGACTGGACCCGCGAACGGAGCGACGCCACGCGCTGATGCGCTGCGGCAAGCCCGGTCAGCTCCGTCGGGTCTCCGATGACGAGCCGCCAACCGAGCTTTTCGACGTCGGCCAGAAGCGCGTCGTCCACCTTCAAACGAGTGATCGCAGCGAATCCGTAATCGGTGATCTCCACCAGCTTGGTGTCGAAAAGGCGCCGCCACTGCAATAGCTCACGCACCGGGCTGTCGCCCGCGGGCCACTCAGGCGAGTCCACCTTGATGCCCTGGACCACGCGCAGGGGAGCGGATCGAGTAGAGGACAAGCTCTGGGCGAGGAGATCCTTGAGTCCGTTGACGTGCCGGGTCCCGCCGGTGGCAACGCTTTCAGGGTGCAGCAACAACGCCGTCGCCAATTGGCTCGGCGCGAGCGAGCCGCTGGTCCGTTGGCGGACGAGCAGCTCCAGCAACCCCACCACTGACTGCACCACGCTGTTCTGGGCGGGAGTCAGCGCGGCGTCCGAGCCCAGGATCAAGGCGCCCAGATTGGCGTCCTTGGTGCTCCGCAACGGGTGGCCGAAAACCATCGCCGATCCCGGCTGCTCAAAACCGTCCACCTCAACCCGCGGCCCGCTGCCGGAGAGGAGGCGTTCCAGCATGGGCTCCAGCAGTGAATGCTCGACGCCGGTGCTGCCGCCGGCAGCGTGGGCGCGCGCACGTACCCGCCCGTCCGCTCCGACGAGGAGTGCCCATACGGGCACCTTCTGGACCAATGCAGCGAGCAGCTCGTGTTCCGGCCGAGGGGAGAGGACTGCCCGCATGAGTTGCCTGTTGGTGTCTGCGAGCTGGCGGAAGACCTTCGCGTTGTCCGATTCCAGGAGTTGGGAGAACTCGAGCCCGATTGCGGCGAACGGGATGGACTCCGGGATCTCGATCAAGGTGAGCCTGTGCCGCCGGCACACCTCGAGCAGCTCGGCCGGCACGGCGTCGAAATACGGCCTGATCCCGAACCCCAGCGCCGCCACCTTGGCCCCTACCAGCCGTTTCACATAGGCGTCGACGTTCTCTTGCGAGCCGCCGTCGCCAAGGAAAGGGAGCCCCGCGGTCAGCAGGAACTCCCCGTCCGGCAGGTAGGGGGTGGGATCGTCCAGTTCGCTGGGTTCGACCCAGCGCAGCAGCTCCCCGCCGCTGCCGCCGTCGTGGAGTATCTCCAACTCGGGCGGCAGCTGCTTCAGGAACTGCTCAAGCGTGACGAAGCTCAGGCGGCCGGGGGTCGGCTCAGGCGACATCGCTCGGGGCCTCCTGGTAATCGGGGCACTCGTAGGCACTGGACTCGTACACGCGGGGGAGCCGCGGTGCTATCCGGTTGATGATCTCGTCACCATGGCTTCCGATGGCGGCGCCCCAATCGTCGGCGCTCGCAGCCCCTCCGGCCGGATCGCCGAACAGGACCGCCGTGTCACCGACCTCGATCCCGGACGCATCCGGACCGAGGTCCACCATGAACTGGTCCATGCACACCTTGCCGATCACAGGGACTTTCCGTCCGGCGATCTGGACCAGGCTCCGGCCGCTGATGCCCTTGGGGATGCCGTCGGCGTAACCCAGGGGGATGAGTCCGAGATAGCGCGGTTCGTGCGTGATGGCCTGGTGTTCGTAGCTGACGCCAGTCCCTGCCGGAACCTTCTTGACCATGACGAGCGGTGCGGTGACGCTCAAGGCTGGGCGCAGTCCGAAGTCGGCAGGATCCAGGTGGTCCGCCGGGGCCAATCCGTAGATGGCCAGTCCGGCGCGGACCATATCGAAATGGAATTCGGGCCGGTCCAGGATGTTTGCAGAGCTCGACACGTGCCGCAGCTGCGGGTCCAGGCCGGCAGCGCGCGCTTCGCGAACCGCGTCTTCGAACTCCGCCACGGCTGCAGCGTTTCCTGGGTGGGCGGGAACATCGGCCCAGGCCAAGTGGGTCCAGATGCCGCGGACCAGGACTGTGCCGTCCTGCTCGGCCTTGCGAGCCTGGGCCACGAGTTCGGACCAGTCTTCCTTGCGCGCTCCGCCGCGGCTGAGGCCGCTGTCCAGCTCCAGGTGCACGACGGCGGGACGGCCCAATTGCCTCGCGATCCCGGCCAGGACCTCAAGTTGACCGACGCTCCCAAGCGAAACGTCGACGTCGTACTCGAGTGCCTCACGGATGGTCGCGCTGGTCTGGGATGCCAGATACAGCCACGAAAGGACCGGCACGGCGATGCCCGCCTGGCGCAAGGTGATAGCTTCGCTCAACTGGGCGGTTCCCAGCCAATCGGCTCCTGCCGTCACCGCGGTGCGGGCAACATCCACGAGGCCGTGACCGTAGCCGTTCCCTTTGACTACGGCCATGAAATGCGGCGCGTCGGTGCGCTTCTTGAGGGCTTTGATGTTGTCTGAAATCGCAGATAGGTCAACGCTGACCTGCCCGGAAAGTGCCGCTTCCGGCATTGGTTCTGATTGTGCAATACGTCTCATGGTTGACCACTATAGGTCATTTTGCACCGCCGTGAGAGCTGGCTCACAGGCTTACGGTGGTCAGGGGAATCCGCCAACTACTCTGAAGGGACGTCAACGGTGACTGTGCCTACCTCCACCCAGACCAAGCCAACGCACGCCACGAATGCAGATCCCGGCAACGCCACCCGCCGCCCGGGGCTCGGCTCGCAGCTGCTGCGCCGCAAGCCGATCGGGCAGATGGTCAGCGAAGCCGGAAGCAGCGAAACCGGTACGCCGCTCGTCCGCAGCTTCGGCGTCCTCCAACTGACCATGATCAGTGTCGGCGCCACCCTCGGCACGGGCATCCTGGTGATCCTGGGGGAATCCGTGCCGCTGGCCGGACCCGCGGTCTGGATTTCCTTCGTCGTCGCTGGCCTTGCCGCCCTTTTCTCGGCCGTTTCCTACGCCGAAATGGCAGGCCTCGTGCCCGTTGCCGGCTCCAGCTACTCCTACTCCTACGCCACTATGGGCGAGGGCATGGCCTGGATCTGCGGCTGGTGCCTCGTCCTCGAATACGCGGTCTCCGTTGCTGCCGTGGCAGTCGGCGCAGGGCAATACGTGAACGAAACCCTCGCCGCGTTCGGCCAGTTCCTGCCGGACGCGATGTCCCAGCCACCGGGCAGCGGCGGCGTGGTCAACGTGCCGGCCATGCTGATTGTGGTGCTCGCGATGGTCTTGCTGGTGCGTGGTGCCAAGGAAAGCGCCTGGATCAACACCGCGATCGTGACCATCAAGATCGTCATCCTGCTCTTCTTCTGCGCCGTTGCGTTCACCGCGTTCAACGCCGGCAACTTCGAACCGCTCATGCCCATGGGCGCCGCAGGTGTTTCGGCCGCCGCATCCAGGGTGTTCTTCTCCTACATCGGCTTCGATGCCGCTTCCACAGCCGGCGAAGAGGCCCGCAACCCCAAGCGCGACCTGCCCCGCGCGATCCTGCTCTCGATGGTGATCGTGACCAGCATCTACGTCCTGGTTGCCGTGGCCGCCATCGGCGCCCGCCCCTGGGAATGGTTCGGCGGCACCGAAGCAGCCCTCGTCCAGATCCTTGAGGAAACCACCCACCAGCCCTGGATCGCGCTCGTGTTCTCCATCGGAGCCGTGCTCGCCATCGCCAGTATCGTCCTGACGGTCCTCTATGGCCAGACCCGCATCCTGCTGTCCATGTCCCGCGACGGACTGGTCCCGGAGGTCTTCGGCCGAATCTCCCCGCGAACCGGCACCCCGGTGGCCGGGACCCTCATCGTGGGCACCGCCGTCGCACTTACCGCGGGACTCGTCCCGCTCGGCGCGCTGGCCGACGCCACCAGCATCGGCACGTTGTTCGCGTTCGCGCTGGTCAACATCGCCGTCATCTACCTGCGGCGCAACCGCCCCGACCTCAAGCGCAGCTTCCGCGTGCCGCTCTACCCGATCATCCCCATTCTCGGCACGCTGATGTGTGCCTACCTCATGGCCAACCTGGGTGCCGACACCTGGGCGGTATTCGGCGGCTGGATGCTCGTGGGGATCGCCCTCTACTTCGGCTACGGACGCCGGAACTCCAAGGTAGCGGCCCTGACCGAACAGGAATACCGTGAACTATCCGCCAGGGTCGCTGACCCGGAAACTGTGAAGGCAGAACTTTCATGACCATCGCCACCGAATTGCCCGCGGAACCGACACCCCGCCCCGGGGACGCCGGAATTTCCCAAGCAACGCCGGCCGACGCTCCCATCACCATGCTGAACCCGGACTTCCCGTTCAGCTACGACCACTACCTGGCTCACCCGGGCGGACTTGCGGTTGTTCCGCCGGAACTGTACGGCACGGAGGTCGCGGTCATCGGCGCCGGGCTGTCGGGACTCGTCACGGCCTATGAACTCATGAAGCTCGGGCTGCGTCCCGTGGTCTACGAGGCTGACCAGATCGGCGGGCGGCTGCGCACCGCGAGCTTCCCCTCCGCTCCAGGAGTGGTGGCAGACCTCGGCGGCATGCGTTTCCCCGTGTCAGGCAAGGCGTTCTACCACTACGTGGACCTCCTCGGCCTGGACACCCAGGAATTCCCCAACCCCCTCGCCCCGGCAACGTCAAGCACGGTGATCGAGTTGGCCGGGCAGAAGCACTACGCCGCCACCTCTGCTGAGCTGCCGGAGTTCTTCCACGAGGTTGCCGCAGCGTGGAAGGCCGCAGTGAATGACGGCGCTGCGTTCCAGGAGATGCAGGAGGCGATCCGGGCCCGCGACACCCAGCGCATCAAGGAGCTGTGGAATGAACTGCTCCCGCTCCTGGACGAGCAGACCTTCTACGGCTTCATAGCCGCAAGCAAGTCGTTCAAGGAGGCCGGATTCGCGCACCGCGAGGCCTTCGGGCAGGTTGGTTTCGGCACAGGCGGCTGGGACACCGATTTCCCCAACTCCATCCTCGAAATCCTCCGCGTCGTCTACACCGACGCCGATGACCAGCACCGGCTCATCACCGGGGGAGCGCAACGGCTCCCCGAGGCACTATGGCACCACGCGCCGTCGGGCATGGCTCACTGGCCCGAGGGCACCTCGCTCGCGTCGTTGCATTCCGGTTCCCCG
Organism: Arthrobacter sp. NPDC080031; assembly: GCF_040702485.1. Taxonomy (NCBI): domain Bacteria; kingdom Bacillati; phylum Actinomycetota; class Actinomycetes; order Micrococcales; family Micrococcaceae; genus Arthrobacter; species Arthrobacter sp. NPDC080031. The sequence continues at coordinate 183,851 of NZ_JBFBLA010000003.1, read as the reverse complement.
CGCGGAGCCGTGGACCGGATCGAGCGCGGTGGGAACGGCGACCTCCTGGTGCGGGAACGTTGGGGCCGCGAAACCGGCTATCCCGCCGTCGTGACCACATGCCAGTCCTGGCTCCTGTCCACGCGCATCCACACCCAGGAGTCGTTGTTCCCCTCGGAACTGTGGACCGCGATCGAACGCTCGCACTACATGCAGTCGTCCAAGACCTTCGTCATGGTGGACCGGCCGTTCTGGAAGGACATCGATCCCGAAACGGGCCGCGAAGTGTTGTCCATGACGCTGACCGACCGGCTCAACCGGGCAACGTACCTGCTCGACGACGGCCCGGACAAGCCTGCCGTCATCCTGCTGTCCTACACGTGGAACGACGACGCCCTGAAGTGGCTTTCGCTCAGCGCCGAGGAACGCGTGAAGCTCATGCTGCACTCACTCGAGCAGATCTACCCGGGCGTGGACATTGCGAGCCACATCGTGGGCCAGCCCATCACCGTTTCCTGGGAGGCCGACCCCAACTTCATGGGTGCCTTCAAGGCCAACCTGCCGGGGCACTACCGCTACCAGCAGCGCTTGTTCACGCACTTCAAGCAGGACAAGCTGCCGGAGGCCCAGCGGGGCATCTTCCTGGCCGGCGACGATGTCTCGTTCACCGCAGGCTGGGCCGAAGGCGCCGTCACCACAGGACTGAACGCCGTGTGGGGCGTGGTGAACCACCTCGGTGGTTCCTCCGTGGCAGGCAACCCCGGTCCCGGTGACGTGTTGGACGAGCTGGGCCCGATCAGCCTGGACTAGCGCTGCGCGTGCATCCCGCGGTGCGCCGCCGCCAGCTCCCGGTAGTGCGCCGCGTTGCGCTTCACGCCGTCGAGCTCTTCCTCGCTCAGTTCGCGGCGCACTTTGGCGGGCACCCCGGCAACAAGGGATCGGGGCGGGATGACAGTTCCCTCAAGCACCACCGCGCCGGCGGCCACGAGCGAACCGGTACCGATGACGGCGCCGTTCAGGATGGTGGCGCTCATGCCGATGAGGCAGTCGTCCTCCACAGTGCATCCGTGGACGACGGCGCTGTGCCCGACGCTGACGCGCTCGCCGACGGTGCAGGGGAAGCCGGGGTCGGCATGCAGGACCACATTGTCCTGCAGGTTCGAGCCGGCGCCGACGCTGATGGCAGCGGTGTCGGCCCGGACGGAGACACCGTAGAAAGCGCTGGAGTCCTCTCCGAGGGTGGCCTTGCCGATGATGGAAGCCGTGGGTGCCACGAAGGCGGTGTCATGGATGGCCGGCGTATCCCCGGCAAAGGTGTAAATGGGAGCCATGGGGCAAGCCTAGATGACGGCGTCCGGTCCACCCATCCCAACTAAGTCGCATTTGTTGTCGTTATGAGCCCTGAAAACGACAACAAATGCGAGTCAGTTGGGTGGGCCGGAAGGCGTCCGGAGGACCAGGAACTGGTAGTGCTGGGTCCAATTGCCCGCGCCGGGTCCGGACTCGACGCCCGTTCCCTCGGGCCAGGTTTGAAAGTGCTCCACCGTGCCGTGCGCACCGAAGATCCTCCGGACCGCGGCATCGCTGCGGCGGCTGAAGAACCGCCGCGGCTCGTCTTGGTCCTCTGGGTTGAGGACTTCTTCATCGTCACCGGACCAGAGCCCGACGGCGATCGGCGCACCGGCCGCGCTGACCCGCACGAGTTCACGGACGACGTCGTGGATCCCGCTGTTGGGGACGTGCAGAAGGGTGCTCATGGTCCACACCGCGGGAAAGGTGGCGTCGGCGAACGGCAAGGACCGGCCGCTGGCCACACTGGCGTCCAGGCCCTTGGCGCGGGCGACATGGATGCTCTCCTCGGAAAGGTCGACGCCAGTGTAATGCAGTCCCGCTCGGACGAATTCCAAACCCTCGACGCCGGTCCCGCAGCCGAGTTCGAATAGCGAGTGCCTGTGTTCGTTCTTGAGCAGGCGAATGAACCAATCGCGGCATTCCGTCCGACGCGGGGTCATGGCACGGGTATGCGGGAGAGGGGCCTGCCGGTCGTAGAACGCGGCGAGGTCCGCTTCGTGGTCGGCGTCCGGGAAGCCCTGCATGGACCCAGCGTAGAACACCCAACTGACTCGCAGTAGGTGTCGTTATGAGGCGTCAAAACGACACCAAATGCGAGTCAGTTGGGTGGCGGTGGGGACAGTTGGGTGCGCTGGGAGCGCTAGTTGAACACCACCGTGCGGGTGCCGTCGAGCAGGACGCGGTGCTCGGCGTGCCACTGTACCGCCTGTGCCAGCGTGCGGCCCTCGACGTCGCGGCCCATTTGCACGAATTGCTCGGCTGTGCGGGCGTGGTCCACCCGGATGACTTCCTGCTCGATGATCGGGCCCTCGTCGAGGTCCGCCGTGACGTAGTGGGCGGTGGCCCCGATGATCTTCACGCCCCGGGCATGCGCCTGGTGGTAGGGCTTGGCGCCCTTGAAGGACGGCAGGAAGGAGTGGTGGATGTTGATGGCCTTGCCGTTGAGCTCGGTGCAGAGCTCGTTGGAGAGGACCTGCATGTAGCGCGCCAGGACGGTCAGCTCGATGCCATGCTCGTGGATGAGCTCGAGCAGTTTCGCCTCGGCCTGGGCCTTGGTGTCCGGAGTGACCGGGATGTGGTGGAAGGGGATCCCGTAGAACTCCGCCAGACCTTCGAGGTCCCGGTGGTTGGATACGATGGCCGGCACCTCGATGGGGAGGGTTCCGGAGCGTTGCTGGAAGAGGAGATCGTTGAGGCAGTGTGCGTCCTTTGACCCCAGGATCAGGGTACGGACCTTCTGGCCGACGGGGTTGACCTGCCACTTCATGCCGAATTCTTCGGCCACCGGGGCCAGCGCCGAACTCAATTCAGCCTGGGTCGAGGACGTCGTGGCTTCCACCCGCATGAAGAAGTTTCCCGTGCTCGGGCTGCCGTATTGCTGGGAATCGGCGATGTTGCAGCCAGCCTTCAACAAAGCGCCTGCAACGGCATACACAATTCCGGGCCGGTCCGGGCAGGACAGGGTTACAACAAAAGACGTAGGCAGGGTGGAGTCAGTCACACGGTCAAGCCTACCGTTGCGCACCTGTTGTAGTGTTTAAGTCGTCGCGACTGGCGTTGGGTGGTGTACCACCAGGGAGCGGCATGGATGAAGACCACGGATCGTACGCCTGGGCCGAGGGTCACGTTTTACTGTCGCTGTGCCATGCCCCGTAATCAAAGGCATGGAAAAAACCCAGCCGGTAGCCTGACCTGTAGAAATACCCGTTGCCTATCCAGGAGATCTTCGTGACCACCACCACCATCACCTCCGCGACCATCAGCAACCAGCCGCTTTCCGAACTCGACCCCGAGATCGCCGCGGTACTGGAACAGGAACTTGGCCGCCAGCGCGGCACCCTGGAAATGATCGCTTCCGAGAACTTTGCCCCCCGCGCCGTCATGGAGGCCCAGGGCTCGGTCCTGACCAACAAGTACGCCGAAGGCTACCCGGGCCGCCGCTACTACGGTGGCTGCGAATACGTGGACATCGCCGAGCAACTGGCCATCGACCGTGTGAAGGCGCTTTTCGGCGCTGAGTACGCCAACGTACAGCCGCACTCGGGTGCCCAGGCCAACGCCGCAGCCCTGTCCGCCATGATTACCCCTGGTGACAAGATCCTCGGCCTTTCCCTGGCCCACGGTGGCCACCTGACCCACGGCATGAAGCTCAACTTCTCCGGCAAGCTCTACAACGTAGCTGCCTACCAGGTTGAAGAAGACAACTTCCGCGTGGACATGGACAAGCTCCGCGAACAGGCCATTGCCGAGAAGCCGCAGGTCATCATCGCCGGCTGGTCCGCCTACCCGCGCCACCTCGACTTTGCAGCCTTCCGTTCCATCGCCGACGAGGTCGGTGCGCTCCTCTGGACGGATATGGCCCACTTCGCCGGACTCGTCGCAGCAGGCCTGCACCCGAGCCCGGTGCCGCACTCCGACGTCGTCACCTCCACGGTGCACAAGACGCTGGCCGGCCCCCGTTCCGGCGTGATCCTCGCCAAGCAGGAATGGGCGAAGAAGCTCAACTCCAACGTGTTCCCGGGCCAGCAGGGCGGCCCGCTCATGCACGTAATCGCCGCCAAGGCCGTTGCTTTCAAGATCGCTGCCGGCGAGGAATTCAAGGAGCGCCAGGAGCGCGTCCTCGAAGGCGCCAAGATCATCGCCGATCGCCTCAACCAGGCCGACGTCGCCGAAGCCGGCGTTTCCGTGCTGACGGGCGGCACCGACGTCCACCTGGTCCTCGTGGACCTGCGCAACTCGCAGCTTGACGGCCAGCAGGCCGAGGACCTCCTGCACTCGGTGGGCATCACCGTCAACCGCAACGCCGTTCCGTTCGACCCCCGCCCGCCGATGGTCACCTCCGGCCTGCGCATCGGTACCCCGGCCCTGGCCACCCGCGGCTTCGGTGCCACCGAATTCACCGAGGTTGCCGAAATCATCGCTTCGGCGCTGAAGTCCGGCTCCGCTACCGATGTTGAAGCCTTGCAGGCCCGCGTCGACAAGCTCGCCGCTGACTTCCCGCTGTACCCGCAGCACGAGCAGTGGTGACCCCGTCCATGGCGCAGACCGCGAAGATCCTTGACGGAAAGGCGGCCGCCGCCGCCATCAAATCGGAGCTGACTGAGCGTGTCGCTGCCCTGAAGGCCCGCGGCGTAACTCCGGGCATTGCCACTGTGCTCGTAGGGGCGGATCCTGCCTCGCAGCTCTACGTGTCCATGAAGCACAAGCAGTCTGTGGAGATCGGGATGAACTCGATCCAGCGTGAGCTTCCGGCGGATGCCACCCAGGCCCAGGTTGAGGCCCTCATCGACGAACTCAATGCGGACCCCGCCTGCCACGGTTACATCGTGCAGCTGCCGCTGCCCAAGCACCTGGACACCGACGCCATCCTCGAGCGGATCGACCCCGCCAAGGATGCCGACGGCCTCCACCCGACCAACCTGGGCCGGCTGGTGCTCAACGTCAACGGAGAGATCACCTCGCCGCTGCCGTGCACACCCCGCGGCGTGATCGAGCTCCTGGAGCGCAACGGCTACAGCCTCGCCGGCAAGCACGTCGTGGTGGTCGGGCGCGGCGTCACGATCGGCCGCTCGATCGGCCTGCTGCTCACCCGGCGGGCCGTGAACGCCACCGTCACGCTGACGCACACCGGCACCAAGAACCTCTCGGAGCTGCTGCGGCTGGCGGACGTGATTGTAGGTGCAGCGGGTGCCAAGCACATCGTCAAGCCTGCGGACGTGAAGCCGGGCGCGGCCGTGCTCGACGTCGGTGTCACCCGTGAAACCGACCCCGAGACGGGCAAGAGCAAGGTCCACGGCGATATCGATCCCGCCGTTGCCGATGTGGCCGGCTGGATTTCGCCGAACCCCGGCGGCGTGGGTCCGATGACGGTGGCGCTGCTCATGACCAACGTGGTCGAAGCTGCGGAACGCCAAGTGGCAGCGGGAAGCGTCTCCGGCGTCGCCTGATTTTGCTCCCCATCGCCTTGTAGGGCGCCTACTCCCGCGGGAGTAGGCGCCCTACACCGCTAACCCGACGACGCCGGCGCGCTCCGCGGCTAGGCTCGGAGCATGCAGCGGCGTTTCCAGGGTCCTCCCACGAGTTTCATCGTGATCGCGGTGGCCCTGATCCAGGTCTTGGGGACCGTCTTTTCGGCGAGCCATCAGGCCGTCCTGCGCCCGTTGGACCCGCTCGCCTTCATGCTGCTGTTGGCCGGCCCCGCGGCCCTGGCGTTCCGGACCCGCAGGCCCGCCGTCATGCTGCCGATCACCGTTGCAGCCACGTCCATCTACCTGCTCCTCGGTTACGCCTGGGGTCCGATTGTGCTGTCCCTGGCTCTCTCGATCATCCTGACCGCTGCCGCGGGGTTGCGCTGGCAGGCCTGGCTCGGGGCCGGCATTTGCGCGGGCGCCGTCGTTCTGCTTGCTGTCCTCGCCGGGGATGAGACGGGGCTTGTCCGGGCCTCTGCCGGTGTTGCCTGGGCGGCCATCCTTGTCCTGATCGGTGAAGCCTTCCGACGGCGGGGCGAGCGGATGGCCGAATACCGGCGACGGCGGGAGGCCGCGAAACAGGCCGAACGGGACGAGTACCGTCTCACGCTCGCCCGCGATATCCACGATGTGGTGGCCCACTCCCTCTCGATGATCAACGTCCAGGCTTCCGTGGCACTCCATCTGGGAACGGACGATCCCGAGAAGCTCCGCCCGGCACTGGAAGCCATCAAGGCCGCAAGCAAGGAGTCCCTGGCCGAAGTCCGTCAGCTCCTCGGGGTACTGCGCGACGACGCCCCGCTGAGTCCCGCGGCGCCGCCAAGTCTGGGGCGGATCCCGGAACTCGTGGACGACGCGAGGCGCGGCGGCTTGCAGATGCGGTTCGAAAACCTCGTTGACCCGGAACGAGTTGACCCGGAACGAGTGGGCGCAGCTCAGCAGGAAGCCGCCTACCGGATCGTCCAGGAAGCGCTGAGCAACGTCCGCAGGCACTCAGGCGCGGCGTCCGCCGTCGTACTTCTGGAATTGGCGGGGAACTCGCTGCGGGTGAGGATCGACGACGACGGCGGAGGCCTCCGGGGAGCGCCCGCCGGGAACGGGCTGAGGGGCATGCAGGAGCGCGTCGAGGCCCTCGGCGGTACGCTTGGCCTGATGCCGCTGGAGCCGGGGCTGCGCGTGGAAGCGAACGTCCCGCTGAGCGCCGGGCAAGAAGGACACCAGCGATGATCCGCTTGCTGCTTGCCGACGACCAGAACCTTATCCGCGCGGGATTCCGTGCCCTTCTGGACGCTGAACCGGACATGGAAGTGGTAGCTGAAGCGGGCACCGGCCGGGATGCCGTCAGGTTGGCCGAGCGCGAGGCGCCCGACGTCGTGCTCATGGACATCCGCATGCCCGACGGCGACGGGCTGGCCGCAACCCGGCAAATCCTGGCCAACCCCCGCCTCGCACATACCCGGATCATCATCCTCACGACATTTGAGCTGGACGAATACATCGCCGAGGCGGTGCGCGCGGGTGCCGCGGGCTTCCTCGTCAAGGACACCGAACCGGAGGAACTGATCCGCGCCGTGCGGGTAGTTCACGACGGCGACGCGCTCCTTTCGCCGTCCGTGACCCGCCGCATCATGGCCCAGCTCGCCCTGCACACCAGGGCGGCGTCGAAGACTGTGCCGCTGGACCAAATCACCGATCGCGAACGGGAAGTCCTGGCGCTGGTAGGCGAGGGCCTGAACAACGCGGAGATCGCCGAGCGGCTGTTCATCACCCCGCTGACGGCGAAGACGCACGTTTCACGGATCATGACCAAACTGCTGGTCCGGGACCGTGCCCAATTGGTGGTGCTGGCGTACGAATCCGGATTGGTCCGGCCGGGCTGGAGCAGCTAGCCCCGGCCAGCAGTCTCCCGGGGGAGTAGGCGACAGGGCGCAAGTGACTCCCGGTGGCCGACGCGTTTCGATGGGCCAAAAACCAGACTGGAACCAGAGCCGAGATACGGCCTGTTGAGAGTTTGGACTGGACATGTTGACATCACTGAGCACCACCATCGGCGCCGCGGCCGCGCAGCTTCCCGCCGACGTCGTCCATGGACCGGGGGACGGATTCGTCTTCTGGCCGTTTTTCCTCCTGATCCCGCTGTTCTGGATCCTCGTCATCGGATTCTTCATCTTCTTCGGCCGCCGGATGTGGCGCCGGAACCACTACTGGGCAGCAACCCAAGGCGCCGAAAGCGTGCTGAGGGAGCGCTACGCACGGGGCGAAATCGACGAGACCGAGTACCGCCAGCGCCTGGACGTGCTGCGGGCACATCCGACCAAGTGAGGAGCCTGCGGATTCTGCTGGATCACTCGTCTGGATAAACCATCAGGCCTTGGAAGCAAGAGGTTCCAGGGCCTGAGGTTTGGAGTGATCCAGCAGAACGTCGCGCGGGGTCCTGCAGGTTACTCCAGAAAATTGCGGAATACCTCTTTCACGTATTCCTTGGCTCTACTAGTCTGCTGGGGTGCACAATGAAGCCACCCGCTCTTTCTCCACGTCAGCCAGCTTCCAGATGAACCCACCCGCAGTCATCACAGCCGAAAACCTCACCAAGAGCTACGGCGAGCTCACGGCCGTCGACGGTATTTCCTTCGAGGTCCCGGCAGGGGAGTCCTTCGGACTGCTTGGCCCCAACGGCGCCGGCAAATCGACCACCATGAAAATGATCGGCGGAGTCTCGCAGCGCACGTCCGGGAAGCTCAGCATCATGGGCCTGGACCCGGAAACCCATGGTCCGGAAGTCCGTGCGCACCTCGGAGTGGTGCCGCAGCAGGACAACCTGGACGAGGAACTGAAGGTCCGCGAAAACCTGATTGTCTACGGCCGCTACTTCGGCCTGCCCTTGAGCTACTTGCGTCCCAAGGCCGATGAGTTGCTCGAGTTCGCCCAGCTGACGGACAAAGCCAAGTCCAGGGTCGATGCCCTCTCGGGCGGCATGAAACGGCGTCTCACGATAGCCCGCTCGCTCATCAACGAGCCCAAGATCCTGCTCCTGGACGAACCCACTACCGGCCTGGACCCGCAGGCCCGCCACATCCTTTGGGACAGGCTGTTCCGGCTCAAGGAACAAGGCGTCACCCTGATCCTCACCACGCACTACATGGACGAGGCCGAACAGCTTTGCGACCGGCTGATCGTCGTGGACAAAGGCAGGATCATGGCCGAAGGCTCGCCGGCGAGCCTGATCCGCGAATATTCCACGCGCGAGGTGCTTGAACTCCGCTTCGGTTCCGAACGCAACGCCACCATCGGCATCGAACTCGCGGGCATCGGCGAACGCGTCGAGACGCTTCCGGACCGGGTGCTCATCTACGCGAACGACGGCGAATCGGCCCTGGAGCAAGTCTCCGCACGGCGGCTGCGTCCCCTCACCTCGCTGGTGCGGCGTTCTTCGCTGGAGGACGTCTTCCTCCGGCTGACCGGACGGAGCCTCGTTGATTAGCGCCCACTCGCCGGCCGTTTCAGCCAGCCGGGCGAAGCGCTGGGGATCCTTCTTCTACGCCGAACAGGTCCTGCGGGTGATGCGCGGCTACGGCTGGTCCGTGTTCCTGTACAGCGTGGGCCAGCCGGTGGCCTATCTGTTCGCCATGGGAATCGGGCTGGCGAGCCTCGTGGATGCGAACAGTGCGGCGGTGTTCGGTGGCGTGAACTACTTGACCTTCATCGCGCCGGCACTGTTGGTCTCATCCGCGGTCATGACGGCGTCCGGGGACTTTTCCTACCCGATCATGGACGGTTTCAAATGGCGCCGCGTGTTCTACGGCCCGCACGCCTCACCTCTGGTACCGCAGCAGATCGCCGCGGGCCACATCATGGCAAGTGCCTTGAAGTTCCTCGTGCAATCAGCGGTGTACTTCGCCATCGTGGCCATGTTCGGCGCCTCGCCGAGTCCGTGGGGCTGGGTGTCGGCGATAGTTGCCACAGTGGCCGGTTTGTCCTTCGGGCTGCCGCTCATGGCCTATGCCTCAACCATCACCAAAGACTCCGGCCAGTTCGCGTTGGTGCAGCGATTCATCGTGGTGCCGCTGTTCCTGTTTTCGGGCACCTTCTTCCCGCTGGATTCGCTGCCTCTTGGGGTGCGCTGGATCGGTTGGATCTCCCCGGTGTGGCACGGAACGCAACTGGGCCGCGTCTTCACCTATGGACTCGAGGAGAATCCCTTGTTGACCCTGACACACGTCGTGTTCCTTGTGGGCGCCGCCGCGGCGGGTTGGACGCTGACGCGGCGCCAGTTCGTCAGGAGGATGGGGGCATGAGCGTTCTGACCGGGGGCCATAGCGCCACTGACGCTGCCCGTGAACGTACCTTCGGCCCGTTGTACTCCCGCAACGCGCTTGCTGTTGTGTCCCGGGGCCTCATGGCAGCGAAAAGCAGCACGTGGTTGATCCTTGTGTCCGGATTCTTCGAACCGGTCCTGTACCTCATTTCCATGGGCGTTGGACTCGGGCCCATAGTGGGTACCGTGGCGGGACCGGGCGGCCAGGAAATCAGTTATGCGGCCTATATCGCACCCGCGCTCCTGGCCGTGTCCGCAATGAACGGCGCCGTCTATGACTCCACCTGGAATGTCTTCTTCAAGATGAACTTCGCCAAGCTGTACCAGGGAATGCTCTATACGTCCCTCGGACCATTGGACGTAGCCATCGGGGAGATCTTCCTGGCCTTGCTGCGCGGACTCCTGTATGCCACGGGGTTCACTGCCGTCATGGCTGTCATGGGACTCATCACCACGCCATGGGCCATTCTCGTCATCCCGGCCTCGGTACTGATCGCTTTCGGCTTTGCGAGTTTCGGCATGGGCGTCACCAGCTTCATGAAGACCTTCCAACAGATGGACTGGATCAACTTCTTCATGCTGCCGATGTTCCTTTTCAGCGCCACCTTCTACCCCCTCAGCGTCTATCCGCAATACATCCAGTGGCTCATCCACGCGATGCCGCTGTGGCACGGCGTGGAACTCCTGCGGCAGATCAGCATTGGTTCCTTCAGCCCGGCCACGGCAGTCCATATCGCCTACTACCTCGTGATGATCGCCCTGGGGATAACGCTCACCACCGGAAGGTTGCGCAAGCTCTTCCTGAAATAGCCGCACAGGCTGTTCGCCGGGGGTGGAAGCGGGCGGTTCGCCGCGCGGAGTTTGCGACAATGGGTGCATGCGATCCCTCGGCGATTCCCCGTCATCTGTTCCCTCGTCCGCTTCCGCCAGGAGCCCTTTCAAAGGCTTCCGCATCGGTGGACTGGGCATGACGGTGGTGCTCATCGCTTTCCTGGTGGCTGTGATCTTCGCTGCCAACCATAACGACGTCGTCGGCTGGATCGTCGCCGTTGTCTCCTTCGGCTGGCTTGCGCTCGCCGCCTTCGTGGTCTTCAGCATCCAGAAGGCTGCCAGGCGCGCCGGTGAAAAACTCACCGAGGCACAGAACGCCTTCAACGCGGCAACCGGCCGGGCGCCGTCGTCGTCGAGCGCGGACCACGGGGGCACACGGGTGGTCTCGGAACGGAACGAAGCCGATGAAATCCGGGACCTCAAACTGGACCACTCTTTTAAGATCGTCCAGGTGCAAGTACGCGTGGTGGAGGACGAACGCGCCAAGGGCGACGCCGCCGATCAGGACACCATAGACCGCGCCTTGGAGACCATCGCCATCACGTCGAGCAATGCCCGGGACATGATCAAGTCCTCCGGCGGCGGTGACGAGCCCGTCTCGGGCACCATCATCGACTAGAGTAGGCGGGGTGAGCTCGGCATTGAAGAAGGACTTCCTTCGCATCGCAACGGTCAACGTCAACGGCATTCGCGCCGCCTTCAAGAAGGGCATGGCGGAGTGGCTGGAACCGCGCGACGTCGACATCCTGTGTCTGCAGGAAGTCCGCGCGCCCGATGAGGTGGTTCAACAGCTCATCGGCGAAGGCTGGTACATCCTGCACGCAGAAGCCGAGGCAAAGGGCCGTGCCGGCGTTGCGATTGCCTCCCGGCAGGAACCGGGTGCCACCCGCGTGGGCATCGGTGACGACTACTTCGCCACCACTGGACGCTGGGTCGAGGCGGACTACGTCGTTCGGGACGGCGCCGGCAAGGACACCACCCTGACGGTCGTCAGCGCTTATGTGCACTCCGGCGAAGCGGACACGCCCAAGCAGGTGGACAAGTACCGCTTCCTGGATGTCATGACTACGAGGCTTCCGGAACTTGCCAAGCACAGCGAGCATGCACTGGTTGTCGGCGACCTCAACGTGGGCCACACCGAGCTCGACATCAAGAATTGGAAGGGCAACACCAAGCGTGCCGGTTTCCTTCCTGAGGAGCGCGCGTACTTCGACCGCTTCTTCGGCGACGAGATCGGATGGAGGGATGTCCACAGGGGCCTGGCAGGAAATGTCGATGGCCCCTACACCTGGTGGTCCCAGCGCGGTAAGGCCTTTGACACTGACACGGGCTGGCGCATCGACTACCACTTGGCCACTCCCGGACTCGCGGCAGCCGCACTTTCGGCCGTCGTCGACCGGGCGCCTTCGTGGGACACCCGTTTCTCCGACCACGCACCGCTGGTAGTCGACTACCAGCTCTAGGCTTTCGAAAGTTTTCCTCATGACCAGTTCCACCACGACTGAACCCGCTGCAGCCGCAGCCAAGGCAACATCCACCAAACTGGCCGCCGGAGCAAAGCACCGCGTGCTCTCCGGCATGCAGCCCTCTGCTGACTCCCTCCACCTGGGCAACTACCTTGGTGCCTTGGTCAACTGGGTCCGGATGCAGGACGAATATGACGCCATCTTCTTCATCCCGGACCTGCATGCCATTACGGTGCCGCAGGATCCCGCCGAGCTGGCCCGCCGGACCCGCGTCACCGCTGCGCAGTACATCGCCGGCGGCGTAGACGTGAACAAGTGCACGCTCTTCGTCCAGTCCCAGGTTCCTGAGCACGCCCAGCTGGCGTGGGTCCTTGGCTGCATCACCGGCTTCGGCGAAGCCTCGCGCATGATCCAGTTCAAGGACAAGTCGCTGCAACACGGCTCCGACCACGCGAGCGTCGGGCTCTTCACGTACCCGATCCTGCAGGCAGCGGACATCCTGCTGTACCAGCCACACGGGGTACCCGTAGGCGAAGACCAGCGGCAGCACATTGAACTCAGCCGCGACCTCGCCCAGCGTTTCAACAGCCGCTACGGAGAGACGTTCCAGGTGCCGCAGGCCTTTATCCAGAAGGAAACGGCAAAGATCTACGATCTCCAGAACCCCACGGCCAAGATGTCCAAGTCCGCGGAGTCGCCGGCCGGCCTGATCAACCTGCTCGACGACCCGAAGATCACGGCCAAACGCATCAAGTCGGCAGTCACGGACACCGAGACGGAAATCCGCTTCGACCGCGAAACCAAGCCAGGGGTATCCAACCTGCTGAGCATCTACTCGTCCATCAGCGGCCAGCCGGTGGAGAAAATCGTTGCGGACTACGAAGGCAAGATGTACGGCCACCTGAAGGTGGACCTCGCTGAACTCGTTGCAACCCACCTCGGGCCGATCCGGGACCGCGCCAACGAGCTTCTGGCCGATCCTGCCGAGCTCGACCGGCTCCTCGCCCACGGGGCGGACAAAGCCCGGGAGATAGCCGCGGCCACGCTCGCCGACGTCTACGCCAAGGTGGGCTTCCTGCCATACGGCGGAGCACAAGGAATCCGCTAAAGCCATGTGCGCAGCTGCCAAGCTCAGCGTGCAGGCCGGCTCCCTTTCAAGGGGGGCCGGCCAGGCCTCTGATGCCCGCCTGGACGCGGGGGCACACGAGTCTGCCAGCGCGTGCGGGGGCAACCTGTGCGTGGGGGTCATCCTGGGTTTCCCCCGGGAAGTCGCCCAGGAACTGAAGCAATGGCGCGCTTCCTTCGGTGATCCCATGGCGGACGTGATCCCGGCCCACATCACCCTCGTGACCACCACGCCTGCCCAGGACTGGGAAGCCACCCTCGAGCATGTTCGCGACGTCGCCCGTCGCCAGACACCGTTCAAGATCACGATTTCCGGCACGGGTTCCTTCAGGCCGGTATCACCGGTGGTGTTCCTGAAGGTCGAAGACGGTTTCGAGGAGTGCGTGGGCCTGCACGAACAACTGCAGAGCGGCCCCCTGGAACGCGATCTTCCTTTCCCCTACCACCCGCACGTGACGGTAGCCCACGACGTCGCTCCCGAAAGCCTGGACGAGGCCGAAACGGTGCTGAAGAACTACACCGCCACCTTCCCGGTGGCTAGCATGGGACTTTACGAGCACGATGACAACGGCATTTGGCAGCTACGGGAAGAGCTCGACTTTGGCGGCGACGCAGACCAATCACGGAAAAGCACAGCACAACGACCGGCAGGCGGAAACGCCACCACTGCCGACTGACGGGGCGCAGCTGAAGCTGCAGCTCATTCACCGTCAGGTCGAATGGGGTAAAGCCCGGCGCTCAGGCAATAGAAGCGCCTCAATACCGGCGTTTATCAACCTCGCCCTCGCCCGGCTGAGCAACTTCCGGCCCATGCGCGCCTTCAACCTCTACAACCTCCGCCACGGTCCGCTCTTGAGCGCCGGCATAGGCTTCACCATGTTCTTCTCCATCACGGGCCTGCTGGCCACGGGATTCGCCGTGACCGGCTTGGTCCTCAACGGGCAGCCCCAACTGGTTGATTCAATCGTCTCAAGCGTTGCCACGGCGGCCCCTGGGCTCCTGAAAGCCAACGGAGGCAACGGCCTGGTGGATCCGCATGATCTCCTGAACCCCACAGGCCTCGGCTGGACGGCTGCCATCGCCGCGGTCGTCACGGTATTTACCGCGCTCGGCTGGATCGCGGGGATCCGGGAGGGTCTTCGCGGAGTCTGCGGGCTTGAGCCCGTGCAGGAGAATCCGCTGCTGATGAAGGCCCGCGACGCCGGTACACTCCTGCTGCTCGGCGCAGCCTTGGTGGTCAGCGCCGGTGTCTCGCTCGTGTTCGGGACAGCGGCCGGATGGATTATCGAACGGCTCGGCTTGGCGGACGCCGTTGCCGGCCCCGTCACCTGGCTCGTCCGCACGGCCGTTCCACTGGTCCTCAACTGGGCGACGGCGGTCATCATGTTCCGCTTCGCAGGCCGCCTGAAACTTCGCCGCCAAGCGTTCCTGGAAGGCACGGTGCTGGCCGGTGTCGCGACCACCATCCTGCAGATCTTCAGCACGGAGTTGCTGGCGAATGCCGGACGGAACCCCATCCTGGCCTCATTTGCGATCATCATCGGGCTTCTCATCTGGTTCAACCTGGTCAGCCAGGTCTACTTGGTGTCCGCCTCGTGGGCGGCCGTCAGGGAAGCGGATACGGGCGTGCACGAGCACCCCAAGCCGGCCCTCGGATCACGGCACCCGTCGCCGCACACGTTCCACGCAAGGGCTGCTGAGGGCAGCCAGAGCCCCAACTGACTGGCAGTTGTTGTCGTTTTGGAGCTTCATAACGACAACAACTGCGAGCTAGTTGGGCTGGGTCTCGCGCTAGTCGCCGAGGTACTGCCCGGCCCAGGCCGAGATGATCCCTGCCACACGGGCGGCCTGTCCTTTGCCCGTCAAGAGGTGGTCACTGCCTTCGAGCGAAATGAAGCTCCGCGGATGCCGCGCCGTTTGGAAGATCTCGCTGGCATTGTCGATGCCCACGGTGTTGTCAGTGGGGGAGTGCAGCACCATGAGGGGCCTGTGCAGGGTACGGATGCAGTCCCTGAGGTCGGCCTTCTCCACGTCTTCCACAAAGTGCCTGCGAACCTCCATGCGCCTGCCGCCCAGGTTGACCTCGGCTCTGCCTTCGCTGAGGATCGTGCTCACTTCGGCGTCGAACATGTGCTCCACGTGCTTGGGCTCGAACGGGGCGCCCACAGTCGCAACGGCACGGACCTCGGGCAGGCTGAGGGCGGCCGCCAGTACAGCCGCTCCGCCGAAGGAGTGGCCCACCAGCAGGGAGATTTTCTTGTCATCGGCGCGCATGAACTCTGCGGCGCGGATGGTGTCCGCCACTTTGACGCTGAACGATCCGGCGGACCATTCGCCGGCGGAGTCGCCCAGTCCAAGGTTGTCGAAGCGAAGCATGCCGACTCCGAGATCCGCCAGGCCCTTGCAGATCCGCGAGGCAGAGGGACTGTCCTTGCCGAGGGTCAAACCATGGGAGAACACGCCCCAGCCCCGGACCGGGCCCTCAGGAACGTCCACGATCCCTGCCAGGAGATCTCCGGTGCTGCCTTCGAAGCTGATCTTCACGGATTTGGACACCTTGTCCGCCTTTCGTTGGGCGAGTTTGCCCGGCCTTCCCGGGCGACTCTTAAACAACGACGACGGCGCCCCTCACCAGAGCGGTGGGCGGCGCCGTCGTCGTCGTATTCTGAATTCTCGACTAGATCTTGCGTGCCAGGATGGCTTGCTTGACCTCGGCGATGGCCTGGGTCACCTGGATGCCACGCGGGCAAGCCTCCGAGCAGTTGAAGGTGGTGCGGCAGCGCCACACGCCTTCCTTGTCGTTGAGGATTTCCAAGCGCATGTCACCGGCGTCGTCGCGGGAATCGAAGATGAAACGGTGCGCGTTCACGATGGCGGCCGGGCCGAAGTACTGGCCGTCCGTCCAGAACACGGGGCAGGACGACGTGCAGGCAGCGCACAGGATGCACTTGGTGGTGTCGTCGAACCGTTCACGGTCCTCCACCGACTGCAGGCGTTCCTTGGTGGGCTCGTGGCCCTTGTTGATCAGGAACGGCATGACCTCGCGGAAGGACTGGAAGAACGGCTCCATGTCCACGATCAGGTCTTTCTCCACCGGGAGGCCCTTGATCGGTTCAACGGTGATGGGCTTGGAAGTGTCCAGGTCCTTCAGCAGGGTCTTGCATGCGAGGCGGTTACGGCCGTTGATGCGCATCGCGTCGGAGCCACACACGCCGTGTGCACAGGAACGGCGGAAGGACAGCGAGCCATCGATTTCCCACTTGATCTTGTGCAGGGCGTCCAGCACGCGGTCGGTGCCGTACATCGTGAGCTGGTGGTCTTCCCATACGGGCTCTTCCGAGACCTCAGGATTGTAGCGTCGCACCCGCAAAGTGATGTTGAAGGTGGGGATTTCCCCACCCCCACCAATGTGCGCGGGCAGTTCGATCTTGGATGCTGGCTCAGCAAGTTCAGCAGACATCTTAGTACTTCCTCACCATCGGCTCGTAGCGCGTAAAGACAACAGGCTTGGTGCCGAGCCGGATGCCCGCGATTGCTTCCGCAGATCCGTCCGCTGGGGCGTGCTCATCCTTATACGCCATGGAGTGCTTCATGAAATTTTCGTCGTCGCGCTCCGGGAAGTCCTCCCGGAAGTGGCCTCCACGGGACTCCTCGCGGTGCAGGGCAGCAACTGTCATGACTTTGGCCAGTTCCAGCAGGAAGCCCAGTTCCACCGCTTCGAGCAGATCAAGGTTGAAGCGCTTTCCCTTGTCCTGGACGCTGATGCGCTGGTAGCGCTCTTCGAGGGACGCGATGTCCTTGAGCACCTGGTTCAAGGTGTCCGCGGTACGGAACACCTGCATGTTGGCATCCATGGTGTCCTGCAGTTCCTTGCGGATCGCGGCAACCCTTTCGCCGCCGTCGGAAGTGCGGACGTGGTTCAGGAGGTCAAGTGTGTAGGCCTCCGGGTCTTCCGGGAGTTCCACGAAGTCAGCCGTCTTGGCGTATTCGGCGGCAGCAATACCCGCCCGCTTGCCAAAGACGTTGATGTCCAGCAGCGAGTTGGTACCCAAACGGTTGGAGCCGTGGACGGAGACACAAGCAACTTCGCCGGCCGCGTACAGGCCCGGCACGATGGTGTCGTTGTCTTGCAGGACCTCGGTGGTGATGTTGGTGGGGATGCCGCCCATGGCGTAGTGCGCAGTCGGGAACACCGGTACCGGTTCCGTATACGGTTCGACGCCGAGGTACGTGCGCGCGAATTCGGTGATGTCCGGAAGCTTCGCGTCAATGTGGGCGGGCTCAAGGTGGGTGAGGTCGAGGAGGACGTAGTCCTTGTTCGGGCCGCAGCCGCGTCCTTCGCGGACTTCGTTCGCCATGGAACGGGCCACGATGTCGCGGGGAGCGAGGTCCTTGATGGTGGGGGCGTAGCGTTCCATGAAACGCTCGCCCTCGGAGTTGCGAAGGATCGCGCCCTCGCCGCGGGCAGCTTCCGAGAGGAGGATGCCCAGGCCTGCGAGACCGGTCGGGTGGAACTGGAAGAACTCCATGTCCTCCAACGGGATTCCGCGGCGGAAAGCGATGCCCATGCCGTCACCGGTCAGGGTGTGGGCGTTGGAGGTGGTCTTGAAGACCTTTCCTGCGCCGCCCGAGGCGAACACCACGGACTTGGCCTGGAAGACGTGCAGTTCGCCGGAGGCGAGGTCGTAGGACACGACGCCGGCGACGCGCTTCTGCTTGTACGGCGTTCCGTCTTCGCGGACGGCGTCTTCCTCGACGGTCAGCAGGTCCAGGACGTAGTACTCGTTGTAGAACTCAACGTTGTGCTTGACGCAGTTTTGGTACAGCGTCTGCAGGATCATGTGGCCGGTGCGGTCTGCCGCGTAGCAGGCGCGGCGGACGGGAGCCTTGCCGTGGTCACGGGTGTGGCCACCGAAACGGCGCTGGTCAATGCGGCCTTCGGGCGTGCGGTTGAACGGTAAGCCCATCTTCTCCAGGTCCAGCACGGCGTCGATGGCTTCCTTCGCCATGACCTCGGCTGCATCCTGGTCAACCAGGTAGTCGCCACCCTTGACGGTGTCGAATGTGTGCCACTCCCAGTTGTCCTCTTCGACGTTGGCGAGGGCTGCACACATGCCGCCCTGGGCCGCGCCGGTGTGGGAACGGGTGGGGTAGAGCTTGGTCAGTACTGCGGTGCGTGCGCGCTGGCCGGATTCGATCGCGGCGCGCATGCCGGCGCCGCCGGCACCGACAATAACGACGTCGTACTTATGGACCTGCATACCAGATGCTCTTTCTCTCTAAGTCAGATGGTCGGCGGAGCCTGCTCCGCGTGTTGTGCACCGCCGGACTAGCCGGTGGTGCAGCGGAGCCGCTACGGCGCCGGGCAGAACCCGCCCGGCAGCTGAACGCCGTTGACGACGGGGCACGGGTTGAACGTGAAGATCACCAGCGTGCCAAGGACGACGATGGCGACGGTAGCCGCGTAAAGGATCACCTTGAGCCACAGGCGGGTGGCGTCCTTCTCGGCGTAGTCGTTGATGATGGTGCGAACGCCGTTGGTGCCGTGCAGCATGGCGAGCCACAGCATGGCCAGGTCCCAGAACTGCCAGAACGGGTCGGCCCACTTGCCGGCAACGAAGCCGAAATCGATGCCGTGGATGCCCTCGCCCACCATGAGGTTCACAAAGAGGTGGCCGAAGATCAGGACCACGAGCACGACGCCGGAGAGCCGCATGAACAACCACGCGAACATCTCGAAGTTCCCCTTGGAACCGGTGCCGCGACGGTACTGCGGAGCAATCTTCCCGCTGCCGATTTTTCCGCTGCCGTTTTTTCCGCTGCGCGGGGTTTGAATGTCAGTGCTCATGGCTTAGTGGCCTCCCAGTGCGAGTGACAGGTGGCGGATGGCGAAGGCCCCGAAAACGACCAGCCACAGTACCAGGACGGTCCACAGCATCTGGCGCTGGTACTTTGCGCCCTTCTTCCAGAAGTCAATGGCGATAACGCGCAGGCCATTGAAGGCGTGGAAAACGATCGCTGCGACGAGGCCCGTTTCGCCCAGGGCCATGAGGGGGTTCTTGTAGGCGCCGATAACGGCCGTGTAGGCCTCCGGGGACACACGCACCAATGAGGTGTCCAGCACATGGACCAACAAGAAGAAAAAGATCACAACACCGGTAATGCGGTGTCCAACCCAGGACCACATGCCTTCACGGCCGCGGTACAAGGTGCCAGCTGGTTTTGTCGGCACTGAATAAACCTTCCTGCAACACAGCGGCGCTTGCACGGGATCCATGCGGGGGGAACGCCAGCCGCGAGAGCACTCGTAGCTCAGCCTAAATCTAGGCTTCGCTCACAGCTTATTCAATTTTGGTACCCCTTTTTGTAACGAGAGCGCTGGTGTTCGCCTGAATTCCGGTCTTTTCGCCGCGAGGGTGAGACGAAGACCACAAAGTGGGACTTGCGCGGGTGTCCGATAAGGTGTTGCGGTGAGTACAGAAAACGCTGCAAGCCCCGAATCGCCCCTGCGTCACTTCCATGCGGTTATTCCGGCCGGCGGAGTGGGCACGCGCCTGTGGCCGCTTTCGCGTGCGGCCGCGCCCAAATTCCTGCATGACCTCACGGGTTCGGGAAGCACCCTTCTACGGGCTACCTACGACCGTCTCGAACCGTTGGCCGGCAACCGCGTGCTGGTGGTTACGGGCGTGGCGCACCGGGTTGCTGTCTGCCGCCAGCTTCCCGAAGTGGGCGACGACGAACTGGTCCTCGAAAGCGAACCGAAGGACTCGGGAGCAGCGATCGGCCTCGCCGCCGCCATCCTGTACCGTCGCGACCCGGACACCATCATGGGCTCCTTCGCCGCCGACCACGTCATCAGCCCGGACAACCTCTTCCAGGAAACGGTCCGCGAGGCCATCCACACTGCGGCTGCCGGAAAAATCGTCACCATCGGCATCAAGCCCACGCACCCTTCGACCGGGTTCGGTTACATCCGCACCGGCGACTTGCTCAATATCGACGACGCACCGAACGCGCACGCTGTGGTCGAATTCGTCGAGAAGCCGAGCGAGGACATCGCCAATAAGTACCTCGAAACGGGCGACTACGTCTGGAATGCCGGTATGTTCGTCGCCCCCGTTGCACTCATGCTCAAGCACCTGGAGGCAAACCAGCCGGTCTTGTTTGCCGGGCTGCAGGAAATCGCCGACGCCTGGGACACCCCGGAACGCGACGAAGTGACCGCTCGGGTGTGGCCCACGCTGCCGAAGATTGCCATTGACTATGCCGTGGCGGAACCCGCCGCAGCGGCGGGGGATGTCGCCGTCGTGCCCGGTACCTTCCGCTGGGACGACGTCGGAGACTTCGCCGCGATCGGTCGCCTCAACAATGCCGGCGACGTCGATGAAGTGACGGTCCTCGGGGAAGGCGCCCGTGTCTTCACCGAGAACGCCAGCGGCGTGGTTGTCTCCGACACCAAGCGCGTGATCGCCCTTATCGGGATCAAGGACGTCGTGATTGTCGATACGCCGGACGCGCTGCTTGTCACCACGAAGGAGCATGCCCAGCGGGTCAAGGGTGCAGTGGACGCACTCAAGGCCAGCGGGGACACCGACGTTCTCTAGCGCCCGTTCTCTAGCGCCCGCTTGCGGCACTGTCCGTAACCAAGAGACCCCTTTCGCTATTCGGAGGGCGCGGATGACTAGAGTTGTGAGGTGCGCAATTTCACTACCGAAACCGAGCCGACCCCAGTGGTGAAGCCGTGGCTTGACGATCTCCTGCCGGAACTCATTGAATTCCGGAGGGATCTGCATGCGCACCCTGAGCTTTCCTTCAAGGAATTTCGCACCACGGACAAGTTGGTTGAACGGCTCGAAGCGGCAGGACTTGAACCCCGCCGGCTGGAAGGATCGGGGCTGACGGTCGACGTCGGCGAGGGGCCCATCGCCACGGCCCTGCGCGGAGACATCGACGCCCTCCCCATCATCGAAGAGACGGGCCTTCCGTTCGCGTCGAAGAACCACGGTGTCACCCACGCTTGCGGGCATGACGTCCACACCACGAGCATGCTTGGCATTGCCTTGGTGCTGCACGCCATGCACCAGGAGTCCCCTTTGGGCGGCACGGTGCGCATCATCTTCCAGCCGGCAGAGGAAACCATGCCCGGCGGTGCCCTGTCCTGCATCGAGCAGGGCGTGCTCCAGGGCGTCCCGCGAATTCTGGCGCTGCACTGCGATCCGCGGATCAACGTCGGCAAGATCGGCACCCGCATCGGCGCCATCACTTCGGCCTCGGACACCATCAAAATCGAACTGACCGGACGTGGCGGCCATACTTCCCGACCGCATTTGACCGAAGACCTGGTCTTTGCGCTGGCCCAAATTGCCGTCAACGTCCCGGCCGTCCTGTCCCGTCGCGTGGATGTGCGCAGCGGCGTTTCGGTGGTGTGGGGCCAGATCGCGGCAGGTTCGGCACCCAACGCCATCCCGGCCAACGGCTACATGGCCGGCACCATGCGTTGCCTCGACAGGGACGCTTGGCATAGCGCAGGGGAGTTGCTCGACGACGTCGTCCAGCAGGTTGCCGCGCCGTACGGTGTGGACGTGCACCTCGAGCACACCCGAGGCGTCCCTCCCGTGGTCAACTCGGAACACGAGACTGCCATCATCGAGGCCGCGGCCCGCGCGGAACTCGGCGAGCACGCCGTCGTCCTGACGCCCCAGTCCATGGGTGGGGAGGACTTTGCCTGGTTCCTGGCCGACCTGCCGGGTGCCATGATGCGGCTCGGGACCCACACGCCCGGCGGCGAGGAATACGATCTCCACCGCGGTGACTTCATCGTCGACGAGCGTGCCCTCGGCTTCGCGATCCAGGTCCTGGCCGCCGCCGCGCTGCGAACCATCCGGGATCTCTAAAACTGCGACGCCCGCTCACTTATATCGTCCAATCGGCGGTCGCTCGCTCACTTATGTGGGTCGATCGGCGAAAACAACGGGATCCTCCTGCAGATTATCTGCAGGAGGATCCCGTCGGTTGGGGTTGTTTGTGAGCGGGGGTTGGTGGGGTTGGGGTTGTTTGTGAGCGGGGGTTGGTGGGGTTGGGGTTGTTTGTGAGCGGGGGTTGGTGGGGTTGGGGTTGTTTGTGAGCGGGGGTTGGTGGGGTTGGGGTTGTTTGTGAGCGGGGGTTGCGGCCCAGTTGAGTTGTGCACAATTTAATTGTGAGCTATCGTTATGATCATGAACGAAGCCCCACGCCTCGACCGCCAGGTCTGTTTCGCGCTCTACTCCGCCTCGAAGGCGGCCACGGCGGTCTACCGGCCGGTGCTGGATGAGCTTGGGCTGACATATCCGCAGTACCTCGTGATGCTGGTGCTCTGGGAAAACGAGCCTCGAAGCGTCCGGGAACTGGGCGTCGAGCTGGGACTCGACTCGGGCACCTTGTCACCGCTCCTCAAGAGGCTTGAAGCGTTGGGCTTCGTGGAGCGCCGGCGTTCAGCCGAGGATGAGCGTCGCGTCGAGATCCACTTGAGCGATGCCGGGCGGGCCCTTAGTGCCCGGGCGGGGGCTGTCCCGCAACGCCTCGCCGACGCCGCGGGCTTGAGCACCGCTGAGCTCGCGCAGCTTCACGACACCCTGGGCCGGCTTACCGCAGCCCTCCATTCAGCCATCTGATCGTCCATCCCATCGAAGGAAAAGGAACCACAGTGAAGACTTTGTACACAGCCGAGGCGCTTGCCTCGGGCGAAGGCCGCGAAGGCAACGCACGCACCAATGACGGCAAGCTGGACGTAGCGCTCGCCAGCCCGGTGGAACTGGGCGGAAATGGCCAGGGCACCAACCCCGAGCAACTTTTCGCAGCCGGGTACGCTGCATGCTTCCATTCGGCACTCAGGTTGGTGGGACGCAAGGCCCGGGTGGATCTGACTGATTCCGCCGTCGCCGCCAAGATCCATTTCGGTGCCTTGGAGGGCAGCGAGGGATACGGCCTCGCCGCGGAGCTTGAGATCGCGCTGCCTGCCCTCGACAGGGAAACCGCCGAGCAACTCGTGGCCAAGGCCCACCAGATCTGCCCCTACTCCAACGCGACCCGCGGGAACATCGCCGTCGACATCAAGCTTGTGGAGGTGGCCGCATGAGCGCCGCTGTTCCCAAGAGCACCCGCGAAATCCAGCTGGCATCCCGCCCGCAAGGACGCCCAGTCCAGGAGAACTTCCGGCTGGACGAGACTGATCTACCGGAGCTGCAGGACGGCCAGATCCTGGTCCGCAACGAGTTCATGTCGGTCGATCCCTACATGCGCGGCCGCATGAACGACGCGAAGTCCTATTCGGCGCCTTTCCGACTCGACGCAGCGCTCGACGGCGGTGCGGTGGGTGAGGTGATCGCGTCCCGTTCCGAGGCGCTCAAGGTGGGTGACGTCGTCGTGCACCAGCTCGGCTGGCGCGAATATTCAGTGGTGGATGCAGCAAGCGCGACGCCGGTTCCGGCCGGCCTGGCGCCGACGTCGGCGTTCCTCGGAGCGCTTGGCATGACGGGCCTGACGGCGTATGCCGGGCTGCTCAAGGTAGCTGAGTTCAAAGCCGGGGACGTCGTCTTCGTTTCCGGTGCCGCAGGCGCAGTGGGTTCGATTGTCGGCCAGGTCGCCAAGGCCATGGGCGCCTCCAAGGTGATCGGCAGCGCCGGTTCCCCGGAGAAGGTGGCGCGCTTGCTGGAACTCGGCTTCGACGCGGCCTTCGACTACCACGACGGTCCGGTGGCGAAGCAGCTCCGTGAGGCGGCGGGAGAGCGCGGCATCGACGTCTACTTTGACAACGTCGGCGGCGAACACCTTGAGGCCGCCCTCGCGGTCCTCACTGTGGGTGGCCGCGTGGCAATGTGCGGTGCTATTTCCCAGTACAACTCCACCGAGCCCACACCGGCCCCGCGGAACCTGGCCGTGGCGATCGGAAAACAACTGACCCTCCGTGGCTTCCTCGTGGGCGGCCAGCGGCAACACGCCGCCGAGTTCGCCGAGAACATGGCCGGATGGCTGGCCGACGGAACGGTCCGCTACGACGAGACAATCGTCGACGGGCTCGAAAACGCGCCGAAGGCCTTCATCGACCTCTTGGACGGAGCCAACACAGGCAAGATGCTGGTCCGCCTGCACTGAGACTGCACTGACTACCGGCCCCGGCGGGCGGGCATCCTAGAACCGTTGGCTGGGAGTTCCTCTACTGCTTGGTAACAAAAGCTCAACAATCTTCGGGTTGTTGGGCTTTTGTGTTAGCCGGGTGTGTCCAATCCCACTAAGGTTGTGCCATCAGTGCGCCCAAGGCGCAGTGCTGCGAAGCATCAGTGAAAACAGAATTTCAGACTCGAGTTTTCGAAACGGACACTCATTGACCAACTGTCGTAGCATCAATCACTTTCTTCCTGGAGGAAAATTGAAGCAATCACTGCGTGCCACACTAAAGCGCGGTTCATTTGCGGGCGTCGCAACTGCGGGCGCCGCTGCACTTTTGCTGGCAGGCTGCGGTAGCGCACCGTCGGCGTCGAGCTCGGGCAGCGCCACCAAATCCGACTACACCGCATGCATGGTGTCCGACTCCGGCGGCTTCGATGACAAGTCGTTCAACCAGTCAGGCTTCGAGGGCCTCCAGGCGGCAGCCAAGGACCTGAGCATCCAGGAGAAGCACGTCCAGTCCAAGGCCGACACGGACTACGACCCCAACCTTCGTTCCATGGTCCAGCAAGGCTGCAAGCTGACGGTGACCGTCGGCTTCCTGCTGGGCGACGCCACCAAGAATATTGCGACGGCGAACCCGAACAGCCACTTCGCCATCATCGACTACTCGGACCCCACCTTCCCGAAGAACGTCAAGCCGATTGTCTATGACACGGCCCAGGCCGCGTTCCTGGCCGGGTACCTCGCCGCCGGCACTTCCAAGACGGGCAAGGTTGCCACCTTCGGTGGTCTCAACATCCCCACCGTGAGCATCTTCATGGACGGCTTCTCCGACGGCGTGAAGTACTACAACCAGAAGAAGGGCAAGTCCGTCCAGCTGCTTGGCTGGGACAAGGACAAGCAGGACGGAACCTTCGTCGGCGACTTCAAGCAGGTCGACAAGGGCAAGGTCCTCACCCAGGGATTCCTGGACCAGGGTGCCGACGTCGTCCTTCCCGTCGCTGGTCCGGTTGGAGCGGGCGCCGGAAGTGCGATCCTTGACGCCAAGGCAAAGGGCACGGACGCAAAGCTGATCTGGGTCGACTCGGATGGCTACCTGACCGCACCCGCCTACAAGTCGGTCATCCTGACTTCGGTCCAGAAGACCATGGCGACCGCCGTCGAAACGGTCATCAAGGCCGACAAGGACGGCAAGTTCGACCCTAGCCCCTACGTTGGCACGCTCGACAACGGGGGCGTGGCGCTTGCCCCGTTCCACGATCTCGACTCCGCAGTGCCGGCTGACATGAAGAGCGATCTTGACCAGCTGAAGAAGGACATCATCTCCGGCGCAGTCAAGGTCGAATCGAAGTCCAGCCCCAAGTAAAAATCCGGGCTAAACCGCGTCGCGCTGCCCTTCAGCCGAATTTTGGCAGAAGGGCAGCGCGTTCTGCGTTGCCTCCACTTTTGCTCTTCGACACTCCTTGGCCGAGCACTATGCTGGGAGCACGGTGATGACGAGGAGCCATCCTTTATAGATGGGTTGGAGTTTTGAAACTCGAACTGAAAGGGATCACGAAGCGCTTCGGATCCCTCGTAGCCAATGACCACATCGATCTCGTGGTTGAACCCGGCCAAGTCCATTGCCTCCTGGGCGAAAACGGTGCCGGTAAATCCACCCTGATGAATGTCCTTTACGGACTCTACGACCCCAGCGACGGCGAAATCCTGGTCGACGGAAAGCCGGTCGTTTTCAAGGGTCCCGGAGATGCCATGGCGGCAGGGATCGGAATGGTCCACCAGCACTTCATGCTGATTCCGGTATTCACCGTCGCCGAAAATGTTGCGTTGGGAAATGAATCCACCAAGGCAGCCGGGTTCCTGAACCTGGATGAAACCCGCCGCCGGATCTCCGAGATTTCCAAGCAGTACGGATTCCACGTCGACCCCGATGCCCTCGTGGAAGACCTGCCTGTGGGCGTGCAGCAACGGGTCGAGATCATCAAGGCACTCGTGCGCGACGCCGAGGTCCTGATTCTCGATGAACCGACCGCCGTTCTCACTCCGCAGGAAACCGATGAGCTCCTGGACATCATCCGCCAGCTCAAGGCAGCCGGAAAATCGATTGTCTTCATTTCGCACAAGCTGCGTGAGGTCAAGGAAATATCGGACATCATCACGGTGATCCGGCGGGGCAAAGTAGTGGGCTCGGCTGATCCCTCGGCCTCCCCGACGGAACTCGCCTCGGCGATGGTGGGCCGGGCGGTCAGCCTGACCTTGGAAAAGAAGCCGGCCCAACCGGGTGAAGCGACCTTCAAGGTCCGCGACCTGACCGTTGTGGACCACAATGGCCAGCACGTCGTGGACGGGCTGAGTTTCGACATCGCGAAGGGCGAAGTGCTTGCCATCGCCGGTGTCCAAGGCAACGGCCAGACGGAGCTCACGGAAGCCATCCTCGGCGTCCAGCAGCACGTCACCGGGTCCATCGTCCTTGACGGCGTCGAATTGCTCGGCAAGAGCGTCAAACAGGTGTTGTCCGCCGGCGTCGGGTTCGTCCCTGAGGACCGCAAGATCGACGGCCTGGTGGGAACGTTCTCCATTTCCGAGAACATGATCCTGGACTTGTACGACAAGCAGCCTTTTGCCCAGGGCATCGGCATGAAACCGGCCCTGATTGCTTCCCACGCGGAGAAGAAGGTCGAGGAGTTCGATGTGCGGACGCCGTCGATCGATGTCGCGGTGGGCACGCTCTCCGGAGGCAACCAGCAAAAGGTGGTCCTGGCCAGGGAGCTGTCCAGGCCATTGAGGCTCTTCATCGCATCGCAGCCCACCCGGGGCCTCGACGTCGGCTCCATCGAATTCGTGCACAAGCGGGTCATTGCCGAACGGGACAACGGAACTCCCGTGATGATCGTCTCCACGGAGCTCGATGAAGTGCTCGAGCTCGCTGACAGGATCGCCGTTCTCTACCGTGGAAAGCTGGTCGGCATCGTTCCCGCCGGTACCTCCCGCGATGTGCTGGGCTTGATGATGGCCGGCGTTCCGGAACATGAGGCAGAACTGACTGCGCACAAGACCCTCGAGGGAGGAACACATGTCTGAGTCCACCACCCCTCGACAAGAAAACGAAGTCGAGCCGGAGCGCCCGGAAACATTGGACGACGAGGTCGTCCTGGACGTCGCACTGGACACGGCCGACGGCACAATGGCCCCGTCCGTGATTCCGGCTACCAGCCAGGGCGGACAGATCCCGCATGCCGCCGGTGGTTCGGTCTTCCGGCAGATCGTGACGGGAAACGCCATGGTCTCGGTGTTGTCCGTGCTGCTCGCGATTGTTCTCGGCGGAATCCTGATGGCGGTGACCAACCCCAAAGTGGCCGAAACCGCAGGCTATTTCTTCGCGCAACCGGGGGACATGCTCACCGAGGTCTTCAGGCCCTACGTGGCGCTTGTCCAGGGCTCGATATTCAACTGGGCCGGCGCCGACGCCGCAGCCCAGCTGTACCCGATCACTGAAACCCTGACGGTGTCGACGCCGCTGATCCTGGCCGGACTCGGCGTGGCCTTGGCCTTCCGTGCGGGCCTGTTCAACATCGGTGCGCAAGGGCAAATCATCTTTGGCGCGCTGTTCGGCGCCTACGTGGGCTTCACCTGGCACTTGCCTTTCCTGGTTCACCTGCTGCTCGTCATCGTTGCCGGTTTGGTCGGCGGCGCGGTCTGGGGCGGCGTCGTCGGCCTCCTCAAGGCCCGGACCGGCGCGCATGAGGTCATCGTGACCATCATGCTGAACTACATCGCCAACTTCCTGCTCCTGTTCCTCCTGACCACTCCGGCTTTCCAGCGCAAGGGCTCGACCAACCCGATCTCGCCCTTCCTGGACCAATCGGCACTGTTCCCGGAGTTGCTCGGCCCCCAGTTCAGGCTCCACGCGGGCTTCCTCCTTGCAGTGCTGGCAACGGTTTTCGTCTGGTGGCTCCTCAAGCGATCCACGCTCGGCTTTGAATTCCGGGCCGTGGGCGCCAACCAGAGCGCGGCACGCACCGCTGGAATCAACGTTCCCCGGGCCGTGATCCTGGTGATGGCGATTGCGGGCGCGCTTGCAGGCCTGGCCGGCATCGCGCAGGTATCCGGAACGGAGAAATATCTCTCCGGAGGCGTCGCGGCGTCCATCGGATTCGATGCCATCACGGTCGCCTTGTTGGGCCGTTCGACGCCGTGGGGAACCTTCTTCGCCGGGCTCCTGTTCGGGGCGTTCCGTGCCGGAGGCGTCGCGATGCAGGCTCAAACCCAGACCCCCATCGACATCGTCTTGGTCATCCAGTCCTTGATCGTCCTGTTCATTGCGGCACCTCCACTGGTGCGCGCGATCTTCGGGCTGAACCCGCGGAAAAAGAAGAAGGCCACAGGCGGCCCCGGCTCCGGAAGCATCCCCTCCGGAAAAATCGAGAGCGGAGCTGCAACAGCATGAGCACCACAACAACTCAGCCCGGCGGTGGCACACCCGCCGGCAACGCCCCGGCGAGCCGCAGAAAAGCGGGTGCCACCGAGCTGGTGAGCTGGAAGGCCGGAATCGGACTGTCCCTGCTCGCAATCCTGGGAACCGTGCTGTTCGGTTTCATGTCCAATTCGAAGTCGGCAGGCTTCGGCATAGCCGAGGCGGCCAATGAAGCGGCCTCCAGCGTTGCTGCGTTGGTCACGTTCGTCCTGGCCCTTCTTCTTTCCGTGTGGTTTATATACCTGTGGTTCACCCGCCGTCGTTCGGGCCTCGCGTCGGGTTCAGGCACCGTACCGGGTTGGTTGCCCGCATCCACTGTCGCCGCCGTGGTGGTCCTCGGCCTTGCCGTGCTCGGAGTGGCAAAGGTTTCCAAGATCACGCTTCCATCGGCGGCCATCGGCTGGACCGCCGCGGTGATTCTCCTGGCCCTGGCCGGCTACACGGTGTATCTCACCCAGGCGAAGACGGCCGCTCCCCGCTGGGTGGGCGGTACCTTTGCCGCGGTGTTCCTCATCGGATTCATGGTCTGGATCGTGGCTGGCGGAAATGGCGACGAACCGTCGATCTCCCTCGCCGGACTGATCGCAGGATCCGTAACCTTGGCCGTGCCGCTGGTCTTCGGATCCCTTTCCGGCGTCCTGTGCGAACGCGTCGGTGTGGTCAACATTGCCATTGAGGGGCAGCTCCTGCTGGGAGCATTCTCGGCGGCCGTTGTTGCCACAGTGACGCACAATGTCTATGCCGGGCTGGTCGCGGCGGCCGTCGCTGGAACGCTTGTTTCCTTGGTCCTGGCCGTGGTCAGCATCAAGTACCTCGTCAACCAGATCATCGTCGGCGTCGTGCTCAATGTCCTCATCAGCGGACTGACGAGCTTCCTCTTTTCGACGCTGCTGACGGCTGACCCGGACGGACTCAACAAGCCGGGCCGCTTGCCCCCGGTGGACATTCCCTTCCTGTCCGATATCCCCATCATCGGCCCCATCCTGTTCCACCAGTCCCTCGTGGGCTATTTGATGTACATCGCCGTGATCGTCGTTTACCTCGGCCTTTTCCACACGAAGTGGGGACTGCGCGTCAGGGCCGTCGGCGAACACCCGCAGGCAGCCGACACAGTGGGCATCAACGTCAACCGGACCCGTTTCTGGAACGTGCTCATGGGCGGTGCGATCGCGGGCATCGGCGGCTCGTTCTTCACCCTGGTATCCGTGGATGCGTTCAGCAAGGACATGTCCGGTGGCCGTGGGTATATCGCCCTGGCGGCGCTGATCTTCGGGCGCTGGAACCCGATCGGCGCCTTCCTTGCCGCGTTGCTGTTCGGCTTCGCGGACAACCTCCAGAGCGTCATCACCATCATCGGATCGCCCGTGCCGAGCCAATTCATGGCGATGCTGCCGTACGCCTTGACGGTCTTCGCCGTCGCCGGATTGGTGGGCAGGTCCCGGCCGCCGGCGGCAAGCGGCATACCGTACGTCAAGGGCTGACCGTGGCGCTCACAGATACCGACGTGGACTGGGCAGCCCTCGAGGCCGCTGCGGTTACCGCCATGGGGAAGGCCTACGCTCCTTATTCGAAGTTCCCGGTGGGGGCAGCCGCCCTCACCGAGGACGGACGGATCGTCAGCGGCTGCAACGTCGAGAACGCCAGCTATGGACTCACCCTGTGCGCCGAGTGCGCCCTGGTGGGAGACCTCCATATGGGTGGCGGCGGCAGGCTGCGGGCGTTCTATTGCGTCGACGGAAAAGGCAATGTCCTGATGCCGTGCGGCCGGTGCAGGCAATTGCTCCATGAATTCAGGGCACCTGGCATGCAACTCATGACAACGCAGGGCATCAAGACCATGGACGAAGTGCTGCCAGATGCCTTCGGTCCCGACAACCTGGAGGAGAACCGGTGACACAGACTGAAGCGTTTGATGCCGTACAGATCATCAGCATCAAGAGGGACAAGGGCACCTTGAGCCCCGAGCAGATCGACTGGACCATCGATGCCTACACCCGCGGCGTCATTGCCGACGAGCAGATGGCGGCCCTGAACATGGCCATCCTGCTCAACGGGATGGACCGTGCCGAGATCTCACGCTGGACCGAGGCGATGATCGCCTCGGGCGAGCGGATGGACTTCTCCAGCCTTCGGCGTCCCGACGGCGGCGTGAAGCCCACCACCGACAAACACTCCACCGGGGGCGTCGGGGACAAAATCACCCTTCCGTTGGCACCGCTGGTGGCGGTCTTCGGGGTGGCTGTTCCCCAGCTTTCCGGCAGGGGACTGGGGCACACGGGCGGCACGCTCGACAAGCTCGAAGCAATTCCCGGGTGGCGGGCGA
Source organism: Arthrobacter sp. NPDC080031 (assembly GCF_040702485.1). Taxonomy (NCBI): domain Bacteria; kingdom Bacillati; phylum Actinomycetota; class Actinomycetes; order Micrococcales; family Micrococcaceae; genus Arthrobacter; species Arthrobacter sp. NPDC080031. The sequence goes on along the minus strand of NZ_JBFBLA010000003.1, from coordinate 152,653 downwards.
ACCTGAGCAACGAGGAAATCCTGGCCCAGTTGCAGGACGTGGGTGCAGTCATCTGCGCCGCCGGCACGGGTTTGGCTCCGGCGGACAAGAAACTCTACGCCTTGCGCGATGTCACGGGCACGGTGGAAGCCATTCCCCTGATTGCCTCCTCCATCATGAGCAAGAAGATCGCCGAAGGCACGGGCTCACTGGTGCTGGACGTGAAGGTGGGCTCCGGGGCGTTCATGAAGGACGAAGCCCGTGCCCGCGAGCTGGCCGAAACCATGGTGGCCCTGGGCAAGGATGCGGGCGTCAACACGGTGGCCCTCCTGACGAACATGAGTACGCCGCTTGGCTTGACTGCGGGCAATGCCATCGAGGTGGAGGAATCGGTGGAGGTGCTTGCGGGCGGCGGTCCGGAAGACGTCGTCGAGCTGACCGTCAGGCTCGCCGAAGAGATGCTCGCCTGCGCAGGAGTGCACGACGCCGACCCTGCGGCCGCCCTCAAGGACGGCCGCGCGACGGACGTCTGGAACCGCATGATCGAAGCCCAAGGCGGCGATCCGCGTGCCGCCCTGCCGGTGGCCAAGGAATCCGAGGTCATTCCGGCCCCGGCCGATGGCGTCCTGGTGGAGCTCGACGCCCTGGCCGTGGGTGTGGCTGCGTGGCGCCTCGGCGCCGGACGTGCCCGGAAGGAAGACATCGTCCAGGCCGGTGCAGGGGTGCGGATGCACGCCAAACCGGGCGCCCTGGTCCGGGCGGGGGAGCCACTCATGACCCTCCTGACCGACACGCCGGAAAAGTTCGAAAGGGCCAAGGAAGCCTTGGAGGGCGCCGTCCTCATCGCACCGGAAGGGTCGCGGCCGGCGCAACAGCTCATCATCGACCGGATTTCCTAGGTTGATCTCCCGGGCATTTTGGGATGCCCGGGAGATAATCCCTGCGGGCAATCGTTAGGAAGACCGTGGAAGCCATCAACGACTTCATCCTCGCAGCGGCAGGGCAGCCTTGGGTCTTGCTTCTGGTTTTTGCCTGCTGCGTGATCGACGGTTTCTTCCCGCCCGTTCCCAGCGAGTCGATGGTGGTGGGACTCGCTGCAGTCTCCGTGACCACAGGGATGCCCAACACGTGGCTGCTGATCCTTGTGGGGGCCCTCGGGGCTTTCACAGGCGACAACATCGCTTACTTGATCGGCCGCAAAGCGGGTGTTCTCCGCTGGCGGTGGATGCGTTCCCAACGGATGCAGGGTGCCTTCCGCTGGGCCGGGAGGGAACTTCGACGCCGGGCCGCGTCGCTGATCATGGTGGCCCGGTTCATTCCCATCGGCCGGGTGGCAGTCAACCTGACGGCCGGTGCAACCCATTTCCCGCACGGCATGTTTGTGGGGCTCACGGCCATGTCCGCCGTTCTGTGGGCCAGTTATTCGGTGGCCATCGGTGTGTTCTTCGGCCAATGGTTCGAGCACAACCACCTGCTCGGAGCGATCATCGCGATCGGCGCGGCCATCATCCTGGGAATCATCGTGGACCGGATCATCAGCAAAGTCCGCGGGGCCACGCCTTCCACCGAAGAGGACGAAGAAACCGGCGAGCCCGAAGAGGAATCCGTCGTGTAGCTTGCGCAAGCAAGGGTGGCGCCGCCTCCTCCCTTGGTATGAGGCCCCCGGCGCCCGAAGATCCCTCCACGGGGGGATGCCTCCATCCCAGCTTTCGAGCTAGCCTTAAATTGTGTTCAACCCCCGGCCGGGACGTAGCGAACGACGCCCGGGCCGTGGGACACTGGATAGCGATCTATGTCACGCGACCGTGTGACTTTCCTTGAGGAGCAATGCCTGCGTGGAATTCATGAACCACATGCTCGAGCATGCCGCCGGGCAACCGTGGATCTACCCGGTGCTCCTGGTTTTCTTTTTCATCGACGGCTTTGCCACGATCCTTCCCAGTGAGACCGCGATCGTCGGGCTCTCGGCCCTTGCCATGCACCGGGGCGAGCCGAACCTGTGGCTCCTCGGCGCTACTGCGCTCGTCGGGGCCATGGCAGGCGACAACATGGCGTACATGCTGGGCCGCAAGATCGGCCTGGACCGCTGGAAATGGATGCGCAAGCCGAAGGTCCAGAAGATGTTCGCCTGGGCACATTACGAGCTGGACAAGCGCGGCGCAGTGCTTATCTTCACGGCCCGGTACATACCCTGGGGCCGGGTAGCGGTGAACTACGTCGCTGGACAGACCGGCTTCCGCCACAAGACCTTCTTCGTCCTGGATGCCTTCGCATGCTTCACGTGGGTAGGTTATTCGATCGGCATTGGATCCCTGGCCGGCCACTGGGTGCACAACAACCCGCTGCTCGGCGTGGGAATTGCCGTGGCATTCGCCGTAGTGCTCGGCGTCATTGTGGACCACACCTTGCGTTGGTGGCACAAGCACCTTGAAAAGAAGGACGGGGAAAAGAAGGACGGCGGGAAGAAGGAAGCAGCTTCCGCGGAAGCAGCCGCAACAGACGAGGGCACCGCGGTTAACGCGACTGCCGGCGTCGAGCGCTCGAACCCCGCTGGCTAAGCTTCTTCCGTCCCCCTAAAGTTGAGACGTGACTGAGCCTATTGTTGACGCCGCCCCTGCCCTTGACTTCGACCTGAAGAGCCTGCCGAAAGTTTCCCTTCACGACCACCTGGACGGGGGACTGCGTCCGGCCACCATCATTGAGCTGGCGGAGGCTGTCGGCCACACCCTGCCTTCCACGGATCCCGTGGCGCTGGGCCAGTGGTTCCGTGAGTCCGCCGATTCCGGTTCTTTGGTCCGCTACCTCGAAACCTTTGACCACACGATCGCTGTCATGCAGACCAAGGAAGGCCTGGCGCGCGTCGCCAAGGAATTCGTCGAGGACCTGGCTGACGACGGCGTCGTGTACGGCGAGATCCGTTGGGCACCCGAACAGCACCTGCAGAAGGGCCTCACCCTGGACGAAGTTGTGGACGCTGTCCAGGAAGGCCTTGACGCCGGCGTGGAAATCGTTGAGGAGTCCGGCCGCCAGATCCAGGTGGGCCAGCTCATCACGGCGATGCGCCACGCGGACCGCGGCCAGGAAATTGCCGAGCTCGCCGTACGCCACCGCTACAACGGAGCTGTCGGCTTCGACATCGCCGGCGCCGAGGACGGCTTCCTGCCCTCCCGCTTCAAGGACGCTTTCACCTACCTGGCCGAGCACAACTTCCCGGCTACGGTGCACGCCGGCGAAGCTGCAGGCCTGGAAAGCATCCAGTCCGCCCTGGTGGACGGCCGCGCCCTGCGCTTGGGCCACGGCGTACGTATCGCGGAGGACATCACCGTTGAGTTCGAAGATGCCGAGGGCGAAGAAGCCGACGATGACGCCGAGGACACCGTCGGCATGGTCACCTTGGGTGAAGTGGCCGGCTGGGTGCGCGATCGCGGAATCGCGCTGGAAATCTGCCCCTCGTCCAACCTGCAGACCGGGGCAATCGCGAACTTCGGCGAAGGCATCGAGAACCACCCGCTGGACATGCTTTACCAGTTGGGCTTCAACGTCACCATCAACACCGACAACCGGCTCATGAGCGGCGTAACGCTCACGGACGAGTTCGAGCTTCTCGTGGAGACCTTCGACTACGATCTGGACGACCTCCTCGAACTGACCCTCAACGCCGCCGAGTCCTCGTTCCTGCCGCTGGACGAAAAAGAAGCGTTGGTGGAGTACATCAACGACGCCTACGCCAACCTTGGCTGAGCAAACTCCTGCACGCGCCGGTTCCCCTGAACGGCCCACGGCAGCAGGGGTCGCCGGCCGGGTTTGCGAGGTGGGGGAGCTGCTGCAAACAATCGCCTCCCTGCGCGAGCATTGTCCGTGGATGGGTGCGCTGACCCACGAGTCCCTCGTCGAGTATCTGATCGAGGAAGCGTACGAAGTGGTCGACTCGATCGAGGCCGGCGCGTCCGGTTCCGATACCGCCGACGAACTCCGGGGCGAGCTGGGCGATGTGCTGCTCCAAGTGGTGCTCCACGCCCGGCTCGCCGAGGAGCAAGGACAGTTCACTTTCGACGACGTCGCGCGCACCATCACGGAGAAGATGGTGCGGCGCAACCCGCACGTCTTCAAGCCGGACGGGTCCTTGCAGGAATCCTTCCCGGCCACCGTGGAGGAGATCGTCGAAAAGTGGGACGCCGTGAAGAAGGCCGAAAAGCCCGGGCGTTCGGATCCTTTTGAAGGAATACCACCACACCTTCCCGCCCTCGCCCTGGCGCAAAAGTCGCTTGACCGTGCCGAGCGCGCCGAGCGCGCGGGCGGCCCGGAACGCAGTGTCGATCCAGTCGCGGCGGTGGAGGTTCCCGATTCCGAAGCCGCGCTCGGAGACATGCTGCTTGCCGTCGTCGCGGGCTCGAGGAAGAAGGGTTTCGACGCCGAACGGGCCTTGCGCGGTGCCGTCCGCCGCTATCAAGGGCGCGACGGGGAAGCCACAAAACGTGAGGGGTCCGACGCCGTTCCGTAACCTTGGCCGGTCTCGACTAGGCTAGTGGCGACGAGGACGTCGAGAATTTCCCTCAAGATTCCCAGTAAATCGCTTCACCATAAGGAGCAGTCCATGGCGCTTATCGATGCCATCCACGCCCGCGAGATCCTTGATTCCCGCGGAAACCCGACAGTAGAAGTTGAAGTTCTGCTTTCCGATGGCCAGATCGGCCGCGCCGCAGTTCCCTCCGGTGCTTCCACCGGCGAGCACGAAGCCGTTGAACTGCGCGACGGCGACAAGGGCCGTTACCTCGGCAAGGGCGTCCAGAAGGCCGTTGACGCGGTCATCGACGAAATCGCCCCGGCCCTGATCGGCTTCGACGCGACGGACCAGCGCAGCATCGACCAGGCCATGATCGACCTCGACGGCACCCCGAACAAGGGCAAGCTCGGCGCCAACGCTATCCTTGGCGTTTCCCTCGCCGTGGCCAACGCAGCCGCCGCCTCCGCGGATCTGCCGCTGTACAAGTACCTCGGTGGCCCTAACGCCCACGTCCTGCCCGTCCCGCTGATGAACATCCTCAACGGCGGCTCCCACGCCGACTCCGACGTCGACATCCAGGAATTCATGATCGCCCCGATCGGCGCCGAGACCTTCTCCGAAGGCCTGCGCTGGGGCGTTGAGGTCTACCACAACCTCAAGTCCGTCCTGCAGGCCAAGGGCCTCTCCACCGGCCTCGGCGACGAAGGCGGCTTCGCGCCGAACCTGCCGTCCAACCGCGCCGCACTGGACCTGATCCAGGAAGCCATCAAGAACGCCGGCTACACCCCGGGCAAGGACATCGCCCTCGCGCTGGACGTCGCCTCCTCTGAGTTCTACAAGGACGGCGCCTACCAGTTCGAAGGCAAGGCACTCTCGGCTACCGAGATGAGCGCCTACTACGCCGAACTCGTTGCCGACTACCCGCTGGTCTCCATCGAAGACCCGCTGGACGAAAACGACTGGGAAGGCTGGAAGACCCTCACCGACACCATCGGTGACAAGGTCCAGCTGGTGGGCGACGATCTCTTCGTCACCAACCCGGTCCGCCTGCAGCAGGGCATCGACTCCGCCACGGCCAACTCCCTGCTCGTCAAGGTCAACCAGATCGGTTCACTGACCGAAACACTGGACGCCGTTTCCCTGGCCCAGCGCTCCGGTTACACCACCATCACCTCGCACCGCTCCGGCGAAACCGAAGACACCACCATTGCTGACATCGCCGTTGCCACCAACGCGGGCCAGATCAAGACCGGTGCCCCGGCCCGCTCCGAGCGCGTCGCCAAGTACAACCAGCTGCTGCGCATCGAAGAAGAGCTCGACGACGCCGCACGCTACGCCGGCCGCAGCGCTTTCCCGCGTTTCAAGGGCTAGTATCCGCTGAAACAGCTGACCGGTGGCTATGGTGGAAAGACCATAGCCACCGGTTCTGTTTAACGAAATGTGCGAGCACTTCGGCAAACCGCAGGCTCCGTGAGGCACGCAACGCGCAGCAACCCGCCAGGCAAGCACCAGGCATTACAGGAGTGTCATGGCCACCCGCCGCCCCAAGGTCCCCCGGGCAGATGCCCTGGGCCGGTCGCCACAAAAGAACCCCGACGGCGGCCATGTTATCCGTGCCGACTTCGGCGAGTCCCGCAAGGCAAACGCTGGCCAGCCAGAGAGCCAGGTTAACGCCGGGTCTAGGACGTCGTCCAATGCCAGGCCCGAGGGCGGCACCCCAAGGAAGGGCCAGTCCGGATCCAAGGCTGGTTCTGCGGCGAAACCGGGAGGTTCGCTTCCGGGCAGGGCTGGAAACACCCCGGTTGTCGGCAAGGCATCCAACAAAGCCTCCGGTGCCGGCTCGGCCCACCCCGACAAGGACCACAGCGCGCGTCCCGTGCCCGCGAAGGCGTTCTCCGGACGCATGCTTGCCCTCGCCGTGGTGATGATTGCGATCACCATCATGCTCGCGCCCACAGTCAAGATCTGGTTGGAGAAAAAGGCGGAAATCTCCGGCCTGGAAGCCGACATTGCCAGTAAACAGGCCGAGCAGGCCAGCCTCCAGAAACAGATCACGCGGTGGCAGGACCCCAACTATGTGAAACAACAAGCCCGAGACCGCATTAACATGGTTATGCCGGGTGAAGCAGGCTACTGGGTGTTTGGTGGAGACGTTCCCGCCGGAACACCGGGCGGAAGCACCAGCTCGGGAGCTTCCGGGAGCCCGTCCAATCTGCCATGGGTGGATGGCCTGTGGGAATCCATCAGGCGCTCGGCAACAGACTAGACGCGGTGCCCGCCGCCGTCGCGCCCTGACGGGCGCGGCCAAACAGGGCAGGAAGGATGGCAGCGCCAGTGGAAGACAACTCGGCACCTGCATCGCAGGAGTCCCGCAAGCCATCAGCACACGATCTCGAAATCCTCAGCCGCCAGCTCGGACGGCCGGTGCGCGACGTCGTCGAAATCCCGGCGCGTTGCGTGTGCGGCAACCCGCTTGTGGCCGCGACCGCTCCGCGCTTGAGCAATGGCACCCCGTTTCCCACGACGTTCTACTTGACGCACCCCGTCATCACCGCCGCTGTGTCGCGGCTGGAAGCCGGGGGGCTCATGAATGAGATGAACGAACGGCTCACGGCTGACGAGGCTTTGGCAGCGGCCTACAGGAGCGCCCACGAAGCCTATCTCCAGGCTCGTGACGAGATTGCCGGACGGGCCGGCACCGGGGACGTCCCCGAGATCGCAGGCGTCTCTGCCGGCGGCATGCCCACCCGCGTCAAGTGCCTGCACGTACTGGTCGGACACTCCCTGGCCGCCGGTCCCGGCGTCAATCCGCTCGGCGACGAGGCCATCGTGGCGATCAGCGAATGGTGGACCGCGGACCACTGCTATTGCGACGGCGCTTGGGACAGTGCGGGGGAGGCCCCGTCCCGGGAGCTCAGCCGCCACGGACCGCAGGGCCTTCCGGACATCGTGGGCCGTCCCGCTCCGGTCCGCAAATCCAAGTCCTCCTCCCACGCAACAGAGCCAGCAGGGGAACCAGCCGCAGGGGAGCTCAACGTATGAACCGGGTAGCTGCCATCGATTGCGGCACCAATTCGATCCGGCTCCTGATCGCGGATTCAAACAGTGCGGACGCCGGCTCTCCCTTGCGGGACGTTGTCCGCGAGATGCGCGTGGTGCGCCTCGGCCAAGGGGTTGACGCCACCGGCGAACTTGCCCCAGAGGCGCTCGAACGCACCTTTGCGGCAACCGCCGACTATGCCGAGCTGATCCGCCATCATGGCGCCAAGGGCGTCCGTTTCGTGGCGACCTCTGCCAGCAGGGACGCCCGCAACCGGGACGTCTTTGTTGACGGGATCCGGAACCTGCTGGGCGTCGAACCCGAAGTCATCTCCGGCGACGAAGAAGCGGCCCTGTCCTTCGCCGGTGCGAGCAGCGTGCTGCCTTCGCGCGGCAAGGACCCGATCCTTGTAGTGGACCTTGGCGGCGGAAGCACCGAGTTCGTCCTCGGAGACTCCGACGGCGTCATCGCCGCCAGGTCCGTCGACATCGGCTGCGTGCGGCTGACCGAACGGCACCTCCGCAGCGACCCTCCGACGCCGGAGCAGATCGCCGCCGCGGAAGCCGACGTCGACGCAGCCATTGACCTCGTCGCCCGCACGGTCCCGCTGGGCAGGGCCACCGCCGTCGTGGGCGTTGCCGGTTCCGTCACCACCATCACTGCGCACGCCTTGGGCCTGAGCGAGTACGATCCCGCACTCATCCACGGTGCCAGCCTGGACCTCGAGACCATCACCGACGCCGCTACCAGCCTGCTGGAAATGAGCCGCGAGGAACGGGCCCGGCTGCCCTACATGCACCCCGGACGCGTGGACGTCATCGGAGCCGGCGCCCTCGTATGGCGCCGTATCCTTCAGCGCTTGGCTGAGCTGGGAGGGGGGTCGATCACTGCGGCCACCGCGAGCGAGCACGACATCCTCGACGGCATCGCGCTGAGCATCCGGAGTACTCGGAGTACTCGGAGTACTCGTTAAAGGTGGGTATTCGCTGATGACGTTGCCACACGGTTGGGGCCGCCGGACAGCATCGGCCGCCCTGGCCGCCATGCTGGCCGGGGGAACCCTTGCAGGGGCGCTGCTTACCGCACCATCGGCGTTTGCCGACTCTTGGCGGGACAAGGAATACTGGCTCAACGAGTACGGCATTTCCGCAGCCTGGCAGGTATCCAAAGGTGCGGGAGTGAAAGTGGCCATCATCGACAGCGGGGTGGACGGGCAACACCCCGACCTCAAGGGCGCGGTGGTCGGCGGAACCGACACTTCCGGTGCGGGCGATCCGGACGGACAGAAGAGCATCGGGGCCAAGCCCGAGCACGGGACCCTCGTTGCGACTCTCCTTGCAGGGCGCGGACACGCTACGGCCAGCCCATCGGCGTCTCCTTCGCCGACGTCGTCTTCTTCGCCCGATTCCAGCGTTGGCCCGGACGGAATCGTGGGCGTCGCCCCCGAAGCCCAGATCCTGTCCGTCTCCGCTTGGCTCGGTTCGCCGAATCCCGCTGGCAAGACGGACCAGGAACAGATTCCCGAAGCTGTTCGATGGGCCGTGGACAACGGTGCCAAAGTCATTAACATTTCCCTCGGCAGCACTTCGCCCGATTGGCCCCAAAGCTGGGACGCGGCGTTCCTCTATGCCGAACAAAAGGACGTGGTGATCGTGGCCGCGGCGGGGAACCGGATCGGCGGAAACGTCCAGGTAGGCGCACCCGCCACGATTCCGGGCGTCCTGACCGTTGCGGGACTCGACCGGAACCGTACGGCCAGCGTCGACGCCTCTTCGCAGGGAATCAGCATCGCCGTCTCGGCGCCCGCGGAAAAGCTGGTGGGTGGCTTGCCCGGGGGGAGCTATGAAGATTGGGCCGGCACGTCCGGCTCCGCACCGATAGTCTCCGGCGTCGCAGCGCTGATCCGCTCGAAATGGCCGGATATGAGCGCCAAGCAGGTCATCAACAGGATTGTGTCCACGGCCGGGGATGCCGGGGCGCCCGGCAAGGACCCCATCTACGGTTACGGCATCCTCAATGCCGAGGCGGCCCTGAAAGCCGATGTGCCCGAAGTGGCGAGCAATCCGGTGGGATCCATTGCGGAATGGATACGGGTCCATCGACGCGGGGACCTCAGCAGCCCCACGCCTCAGCCAACGTCGAAACCGAGCATCCCCGCAGCCACCTTGGCGGATCCCACAGTTCCCGCGGCGAAGGCGCCCTCGCAAGCCGACACTGCGGTTCCGGCCGCGGTGGTCATCGGCTTTGGATCGCTTTTCGTGGCGATCGTTGCGGGCGCTTCGGTCCAATTGAGGCGCGCCTACCGGAGCTCCCCGGAACTGCCCGACGAGCCCGCGACCGGCGTGGTGGACACCGTGGATCCGAGCGGCCCGAAATAGCCTCCGGGGCTGGTGTGTAGCTTCGGGAAATAGTTAGTGAAGATTTTCACAAGGTGCTGTACTCTATTGTTATGGCAACCACCCCTGAGCTCATTGACCGTCCCCGTGTTCTCGTTGTCGGCGGCGGATACGTCGGCCTGTACGTAGCACTCAAGCTGCAGAAGAAGATCGCGAACGCCGGCGGCATCGTCACCGTCGTTGATCCCCTTCCCTACATGACCTACCAGCCCTTCCTCCCCGAAGTGGCCGGCGGCAACATCGAGGCACGCCACGCCGTCGTCTCCCACCGCCAGCACCTCAAGCAGACGGAACTCATCCAGGGCCGCGTCACCAGCATCGACCACCAGAACCGCACCGCTGTTGTTGCTCCGGCCGACGGTGGAGAGCCTTTCGAGGTCCCCTACTTCGACGTCGTGGTTGCCGCCGGCGCCATTACCCGCACCTTCCCGATCAAGGGCCTCGCCGACGAGGGCATTGGCCTGAAGACCATCGAAGAAGCGGTGGCCCTGCGAAACAAGGTCCTTGAGCGCATCGAGGTCGCCTCCACGATGACGAACGCCGCCGAGCGCGCCAAGGCCCTGACCTTCGTGGTCGTGGGTGGCGGTTTCGCCGGTATCGAGTGCATCACCGAGATGGAAGACCTCGCCCGCGCTGCCGTCAAGAACAACCCGCGCATCCGCCAGGAAGAAGTCCGCTTCGTTCTTGTCGAAGCCATGGGCCGCATCATGCCCGAGGTCACCGCAGCCCAGGCCGAGTGGGTTGTTGAACACCTGCGCAGCCGCGGCATCGAGGTCCTGCTCAACACCTCCCTCGACAACGCGGAGGGTAGCCTCAAGCTCATCAACCTGCCGGACAAGTCCCCTGCGCAGGAGTTCGAAGCCGACACCCTCGTGTGGACGGCAGGCGTGCAGGCCAACCCGATGATCCGTTCCACCGACTTCCCGCTCGAGCCGCGCGGACGTGTCCGTGTCCTCCCGGACCTGCGCATTGCAGGCGACGAAGGCATCATCGACAACGCCTGGGCGGCCGGCGATATCGCTGCCGTTCCGGACCTCACGGGCAGCGGCCTGCCGGACGGCACCTGCGTTCCCAACGCCCAGCACGCACTGCGCCAGGCCAAGCGCCTCGCCAAGAACCTGTGGGCCTCCCGCTGGGACAAGCCCATGGCCGACTACAAGCACAAGAACCTCGGTGCGGTTGCCGGCTTCGGCGAATGGAAGGGTGTTGCCAACATCAACGTCCTGGGCCGTATCGGCCTCAAGGGCGGACTCGCCTGGCTGGCCCACCGCGGTTACCACGGCTTGGCCATCCCCACCGGTGAGCGCAAGGTCCGCGTGATCTTCAACTGGCTCCTGGGCATGACCATGGGCCGGGACACCACCCAGCTGCTGGACCTCGACAACCCGCGCGGAGCCTTCGTGGCCGCGGCCACCCCGGCCCCCAAGCCGGCCGCCGCACCCGCGCCGGCTGCTGAGCCCGCTGCAGCAAAGGCCCCGGTCACGGCTGACGCCAAGTAGCGAACGCCAAGTAGTACCGCCGACGGCGGCCGTCTCCCCACGCGGGAGGCGGCCGCCGTCGTCGTTTACCCGTCGTTGGCCCCGGGTCCTGTCTTCGACGGCGGATGCCGGCATGGTCCGCGACGGCGGGTCCTAGACTTGCAGCATGGCTGGCGAAAGCGATCTGACGACTCTTCTGACATCCATGCAGCCCGTGCTTCGAGACGGCGACTACGTGTACGCATTGTGGCCGCACGGGAAACCGCTTGAAGGCCATATCGAAGCCGCTGTCCGCGAAGCGGAAGGCCTCACCGTGGTGTTGCGCCGAGAGGAAGCCGGGCGCCTGGGACTGTCCTACGATTTCGTGGCGGCGTGGATCACCCTTCAAATCCACTCTGCGCTGGAAGCTGTGGGGCTCACCGCGGCAGTCAGCTCCGCCCTCACGGCAGCCGGTATCAGCTGCAACGTCCTGGCGGGCTTCCATCACGACCACCTTTTGGTTCCATCCGCCGAACGCGGGCACGCCATGGAAGTCCTTGGACTGCTGGGCCAAGGCGTGGTGCTTCGAACGGAGCGGCCGGCCGACCGCGAGTCCGTGCTGGCGCTCACCGCTGCCGCCTTTTCCACCAGCCCGGTCACCGGGCTGCCGGTCGAAGGAGTCCCGGCCGAAGTGACGCTGCTGCGCAAACTTTTCGACTGCGATGAGTACCTGCCGGAGTTCAGCATCGTGGCCGAAATTGCCGGTGAGATCGTGGGCCACGTCATCAGTACCCGCGGTTGGATCGGTGATCTACGGCTTTTGGGTCTAGGGCCCCTCAGCGTCGAGCCGCACCTGCAGCGGCGCGGCATCGGATCTGCGCTCTTGCGGGAAACAGCGCGGCGGGCCGACGATGCGGGAGAACCGGGCATCGCCCTGCTGGGCAGCACCGCGTACTATCCGCGCTTCGGGTTTCTACCCGCCCGCACCCTGGGCGTGATGGCCCCCGACGCCGGGTGGGGAGACCATTTCCAGTTGTTGCCCCTCAAAGCATGGCCCGACGGCGTCAGCGGAACCTTTCGTTATGCGACGCCATTCGAACGGCTCTAGGAGACCCGGGAGGGGAGTGCGCTGGGTTACCATTATCCGGGCGCCCCAGTAGCCCAATTGGCAGAGGCAGCGGACTTAAAATCCGCGTGTTGTGGGTTCGAGTCCCACCTGGGGCACGCGCCGGCACCGCAGTAGACGGTGCCCTTGAGGTAGTCGTGCTGCAGCTGTGGCAGCGGGCGACACCGGGGGAGAGGGCCTACCTCAGGGCGATCTCCCCCGGCTGAGACGAACCCTCGGCTCGGGGTTCCGATGTCACCTGACACTCCCAACGGGCTCTCCTCCCGAGGGCAGCAGATGCGTCATGGAGTGGTGGGGCTTGCCGTCCAGACTCCCATCGCGGTGCTCCACTGGTAGGGGTTGTGATTGGCCTTGAACTCGCCGATTTCGCATATGGAAACGCTGTGGGGCGGGAGGGTGGTCACGCCGTCGCTGAAGAGGAGTTCAACCGGCTCGGGCTTGACTCTCTCCGGGCTCTCGACGTCGTTGAATGCATCTGCGTGGGGGCCGGTCAGGATGACGGCGGTGCGCGTTCCGTTGACCGACTGGCCCTGTATCCCGATCCGGACTTGAGCGTGCTCAACATCGGATTTGTTCACAAGCGCCACCTTGATTCGCCCGGTTTCGTCGGCTGTGGCGATGGCGTCCACGAGCGGGACTGCGCCGGCGGGTGTGTTGAGGCTGGAGGATGAGACGGCGGAATCGACCACCCGCGGGCCGAGGAGATTCGCGTACATGCTCATGACATGGAAGGTTGTGCGCTTGACGACACCTTCCGGGTGGACGAACAGGGGCCCGCGGGTGTTGATCGTGGGGGCGAGGTTGGCCATTCCGACGATGTCACCATTGCGTATGCAGCTGTTGAGGAAGGCCGCTGAGAAGACCGCATCGGCCATCGTGTAGGTGGCGTTGTTGTCGTTGAGGTCGCGCGCGGCGATGGCAGCGTCGTCGTTTCCCCAGGGGTGGTGCCAGCCTCTCAGGTTCCATTCGTCAAAGGCGATCTTCACGTGCCGCTGCCCGGAGGCCTCGATAAGGGCGCGTGCCATGGCAATCTGCTTCTCGGGTGCGAGGGTCAGGCCCATGCAGTCCAGGTAGGACGAGGGGTTGTTGGAGTAGGCTAGCTTGTCCCAGTATCCGTGGATGCTGATGTAGTCGAGGTACTTCCCGGCCTGCTCGAGCAGCGGGATGGCCCAGTCCGGCTTCTCGACTGCGGCTGCGAGGAGTTTGACTTCTGAATCGATGCGCCGCATGAGCTTGGCGGATTCGGTGACGAGGGACGCCCATTCCGCCGCCGATTTCGCGCCGATTTCCCAGTCTCCGTAGTTTTCGTTGCCGATGCTCCAGAACGGTACGGCGAACGGTTCGCTGTGGCCGTTGTCTGCCCGCAGGTTGGCCCACTTGCTGCCCTTCTCGCGGTTCGTGTACTCGAGCCAGCTTGCCATCTCCTCGGGCGTCCCTGTGCCTGCATTCGTGCAGATGTAGGGGTCGGTTCCCAGTTCGCGGCACCATTCCACGAACTCGTCAGTGCCGAAGGTATTGGGGTCAACCACCCGCCATGCGGGGTCGTAGACGGGGGACCTGTCGGGCCCGACTCCGTCAAGCCAGTGGTAGGCGGAGACGAAGCAGCCGCCGGGCCAGCGCACGTTGGGGATCTTCAGTTCCCGGAGGGCTTCGAGGACGTCGACGCGGAATCCTCGCTCATCCGACAGGTGCGAGCCGGGATCGAAGATGCCTCCATAGATCTGGCGGTGGAAGTGTTCGATGAACTGTCCGAAGATGTGCCTGCTGTACTCGACCTGCCTGCGCTGGGGGTCGATTTCCATAGAGGCCATAGGTGTCTGATTCACGATGCTCCTTTGAAAGCGGCGTTCGCTGCCGAATGGGTGGAGGTTGGGCTGGGTTTCTACTTGAGGGCTCCGACGGCAAGGCCGCCGCGCCAGTACTTCTGGAGTGAGAGGAATGCGATCACGAGGGGGACGATCGAGATCAGGCAGCCGGCGATGATCAGTCCCCAGAGGGAGTGGCCGCCTCCGTTGTTGGCGGAGGCCTGGCCTTCCCAGAGGCCGATTCCCACGGTGATCGGGAAGAGGTTCTTATCGGAGAGCATCGCCAGCGGCAGGAAGTAGTTGTTCCAGTTCGCGACGACCGACAGCAGCAGAACGGTCACGATCGCGGGCCGCAGCAGGGGCAGTGCCACCTGCACGAAGGTCCGGAATTCGCCCGCACCATCGACCCGGGCCGCGTCGAGCAGTTCCTCCGGAACGGCGTCCGAGGAGTAGACGAGCATGAGGTAGACCCCGAACGGGTTCAGCAGGGAGGGCAGGATCACGGCCCAGATTGTGTCCGTCAACCCCAGGTCCGAGAAGAAAGTGAACGTGGGGATCACCAGGGCGGTGGTTGGGACCATGACCGAGCCGAGCAGCATAGAGAAGCTCAAGCGGCGGCCGCTGAACTTGAACTTGGCGAAGCCATAGCCTGCGAGGACGGCAAGGGAGGTTGCGCCGAGGCCGCCGACGACTGCGTAGAGCACAGAGTTCAACAGCCAGCGGATGTAGATGCCCTCGTCATAGGTGAACAGATCGGACAGGTTGGGGATCAGGTTGAAGCTCTTTCCGAACCACAGCGCGCTGGGGCTGGTGAACAGGTCCTGTGCGTCCTTGGTGCTGGCGACGAAGAGCCACCAGATGGGGATCAGGAAGTAGACGATCAGGAACCCGAGGAACAGGTATGGGAGGACGGCGCTTTGGCCGCGGAGAGCCCGGACGGTGGATTCGGTGTTGCCGCGAGGGCGGATTCCGCTTGGCCCGGGGGCGAGCTGTGGGGATTTCACGACAGGATGCTCCCTCGCTTGCGAGTGGCGAACATGAAGATGTAGATGGCGATCAGCACGACGATCCCGAGGGCGAACGACAGGGCGGAGGCGTAATTGAAGTTGGCATACGAGAACGCCTGGTTGTACGCGTAGATGTTGGGGGTCGTGTTCGGCTGGATGCTGCCGTTGGAGATCGGGGCGAGGATCTCCGGTTCGGTGAAGAACTGAAGCGTGCCGATCAGGGCAAACACGACGATCAGCACCAAGGAGGACGCCACCATCGGCACCTTGAGCCGCCACGCGATCTGCCAGCCGTTCGCGCCGTCGATCCTGGCCGCCTCATACAGGCTCTTGTCGATCCCTTGGAGGGCTGCGTAGATGATGATCATGTAGTATCCGGCCCACTGCCAGGTGACGACGTTCACGAGTGCACCGAAGATGTTCGACGGGCTGAGCAGGGCGGGCGCGTTCGCTCCGAAGATCTGCTGTAGCGGGCCGAACGAAGGGCTGTAGAGGAAGCCCCACATCAGTGCGCCGATGACGGCCGGGATGGCATAAGGCAGGAAAATCATCAGGCGCGAGAACCGCACGAAGAGCGAGCTGAATGCGTCGAGGACCAGTGCCACTGCGAGAGACACCGCCATCTGGACTGGAATCAGTACGAGTGCGAAGAGCAGGACGAAGACGACTCCGTTGAGGAAGTTCGGGTCCGTGAAGGCCTTCACATAGTTCGAGATCCCGGCGAAGGTGGTTCCGGTCGCCAATCCCTTGTTGAACAGGCTCAGGTAGAGCGCATACAGGAGGGGCGCGACGAGGAACAGCACGAAGACGATTCCGAAGGGGGCGACGAAGAGCCAGCCGACGTTGCGCCGTCGGCCCCGGGCCGCACGTCTGGGCCCCGGATCCGAAACCGGCTTTTGCCGGCTCGGGGACGCAGAGAGGGTCGTAGCCATGTTTCTTACTCCTTGACCGTGAAGCCTTGGCCCTGGGCGTACTTCACAAGAGTCTGCTGAAGCTGGTCGGCAGCCTGGTCGCCTGTCAGCTGCTGGTGGTTCATCTTCGTGAGAACGTCCTGGAACTGGGCGTAGAAGTACGTCTGGAAGGGTGCATAGTCCATGCCCTTGTAGGCGTTCTCCGCTGGGATGTATATGTCCTTATTCGAGGTCTCTCCGTTGAAGAACTGGGTCTTGTTGTTGGCGAAATCCGGTGAGTCCAGAGCCTGCTTGTTCAGGGGGAATATGACCTGGTTCGACCAGCCGTCCTTCAGCGACGCAGGATCTGCGTAGAGCTGCTCGGCGACCTTCGCTGCCTGCGCCTTGTCGCTGGCCTGGTTCGTGACTGCGAACGTCGAGCCGCCCCAGTTGACGGAGACCGGGTTGGAGGGATCCCACTGGGGCATCGGAGCGACAGCCCACGAGCCGGATCCGCTCTTCCCGATGCCGGCACCGGTCATGTAGCCGGGCGTCCACGCGGCCGAGGGGAAGGTGGCGTACTTGCCGGCGATGAGCCCCTGGACGTAATCCGTCGTGAACTGGTCTGTCGTGCCTACGAGGCCGTCCTTCACCAGGCCCGCCCAGTAGTTCAGAACCTGCTTGGACGCGTCATCGTTGACCTTGATGGTGATGGTGTTCTTGTCGGCCAGGTTGTACCGGAATGGCACCGCCCCCTTCTGGATCATCAGAGCCATGACCTGGGCGGGCGAGTTGGCGCCAAGGTCGCCGAACATCGGTCCCCCGGCGTCTTTGACCTTCTTGGCGTTCGCGGCGAACTCATCCCATGTCTTCGGGGGAGTGAGCCCGTACTTCTGGAAGATGTCCGAACGATAGATCAGCCCCATCGGGCCGCCGTCTACGGGGATCGCGTACACGGAATCTCCCTGGGACACGTCACGCCACGCGCCTGCGCTGAAGTTCGACCTCACGTCGTTGGCGCCGTACTTGCTCAGATCGACGAGCGCATTCTGGATTTCGAAGGTGGGAAGGTGGTCGGCTTCCAGCATGACCACGTCCGGGAGCCCCTTCCCGGCCGAGACGGCCGTCTGAACCTTGTTGTACTCCTCGACGCCTTCCCCGACGCTGGACCAGCACACCTGGACATCCGTGTGCTGGTTGTTGAAGTTGTCGACGACGTTCTTCATGTTCGGGTACCACGCCCAGACCGAGACCACAGGGGCGTTCTTCTGGACGATGGTGTTGCTGCAGTTGGACTTTGCGCTTGCCGATGCTCCGCCTCCGGAGCTGCAGCCGGTTAGGGCAGTTACAGCTCCGACGACGGCGACTACAGCTGTTGCGAGCCGTCTCTTCATGGGGTTCTCCTCCTGGGTGACTTCGTTGTCGCCTTCTCGATGTATGGAATGTGTGTGGCGGCACATCCGAACCTAATGCTCTGTTCTCATGGTGTCAAGAACTTGTTCTTAGTTTGTATCTGGATTTGTTCTTTTCATTGTTCATGGCGATCGACTAGGATGTTCATGCTGGCTCCGGAACCGACGGCATAGACGACCGCTGCCTCGGCCCGCCTGAGGCTCGCGCCTTGCAGCAGTCGATGACCGGCGGCAGCGGGAAGCTCGAATGTTCCGATTTGTTCAGCTACTGTTCATGGTGAAGGTCCTTGTTGTGTCGAGATCGGAGAATGTTGGATGACCGAGGGAACGTCTTACCGTCGTGCGACCATGCGTGATGTTGCAGCCGCAGCCGGAGTGCCCCTTTCGGCAGTGCCGCTCGCGCTCAACGGCAAGCCTGGGGTGTCTCCCGAACGGCGTGAAGCTGTCCTGCGTGCTGCGGGGGCGATCGGCTATGACCACACATCCAAAGCCCGCAAACCCCTCTATGGCCTGGTCATGGAAGAGCTGTCGCCGCAGGCCAAGGCGGACGGCTTCATAGACACCTTGCTTCAGGGCGTCTACAGGGGTGCTCGTGAGATCGGCGCCCAGGTTGTCCTCGGCCTCTACCGCTCCGGCTCTGACCCGGTCGCTGAGCTCTCCGACATCGCCTCCCGTCCACTCGATGGGCTCCTGATAGCAAACGGAGGGGACATCGATGCCGAGGCTATCGATCAGATGGCAGAGGCGAAGCTGCCCACCGTCCTGATCGAGAACCGCGTCGAGCGCGCCATTTCCTCGGTGAGCTCGGACAACTTCCGGGCAGGCCTTGAGTCAACTCGTCACCTCATCGAGCTGGGCCACAGGAGGATCGCGATCATTCCCGGATCGGAGCGATATGAGTCGCTCCATGAGCGCCATCGGGGATATGTGGTGGCGCTGGCGGAAGCAGGAATCGCTCCGGACCCGAAGCTGATGATTCCGCAGCCCGCGCATGCGGCCCGCAAGGGCTACGAGCAGGCCAAGGCTCTCCTCGATCTTCCCGAACCGCCCACGGCAATCTATGCGGTCAGCGACAAGAGCGCGATCGGGGCCGCGTCGGCTATCCGGGAGCAGGGGCTCACCGTCGGCGAGGACATCTCCCTGGTCGGCACGGACAACGTCGAGGAAAGCGCATTGCACTTGCCTCCGCTCACAACCTTCGATACCTGCTCTGCAGATCTCGGACGCGTTGCAATCGATCAGCTGGGGGCAATCATCCGCGGCTTGGACGTCGTCACCCACGCGGTCGTAGAGGGCCACCTCGTTGTCAGGTCTTCCACGTCCGTCGTTCCCACCGTGGCTGGACGGAAGGGGCCGCGTCCAGAGCCGAAGTCGAGAAGCATCGGTCATGACTCCTCTGAGCCGGCCGGCCCAGTCCCCAGGCGATGAGGCGCGAGCCGTAGCCTGATTGGTATCGAAGGTGCTGGCGAGCTTAGGAATGGTCCTGCTCCCGGGTCATGCCATACGGGACTTCCGGCGTCAATTCCGGGGGAGGGGACTTAACTCCGCCTTCCGGGTTCATACGCCCGTCTCCTCTGGCTCCTCCAGCAACTTGACCGCTGCTGTCGCCTGCGCCGCTCCAACCGGGAGCCGCGTGGCGACGCAGTATTCGAGTTTCATTGGCTGGTTCCCTTTGCTTGAGGACCGTGAACGTTCACGAGTATATTCATCGTGAAGGCGCGCGGTGCGTTGTGTCAAGACTCACTTCGAGCGTCCGAGCACCGCGGCCTTCACCGCCGAGACTCGGTGTTGCCCTGTAGCCTGATGGTGCGCGGCTAGGCTCTGGCTGTAGGCTTGGCCAGGTTTCCCTTAGTGGGAGGTCTTCGGAGAGGAGGGCGGTTGGCACAGGAATCGTGGCGTCCGACGGCTTCCCCGCGACGGCGCAAGCCGAGCATCAACGATGTGGCGCGGCTCGCCGGGGTCTCGTATCAGACCGTCTCTCGCGTCATCAACAATGCCCCGGATGTGAGCGCGGTGACCCGCGATCGGGTGCTGCGTGTGATTCAGGAGGTCGGCTACCGTCGCAATCGGACGGCCACCGCCCTTGTCACCAGCCGGTCGACGGTCATCGGGATCCTGACGGACGGCTCTCCGCGTTTCGGGCCGGTCGGGACGCTCATGGCCCTAGAGAGTCTGGCGCGGCAGAACGGCTACGCGACGACGGTCGTGACCGTCGTCGAGCCTTACGAGGAGAGTGTGCCCAAGGCGCTCGACACTCTCGACGATGTCGGTGTCGACGGCATTATCGTCATCGCGCCGCGCCTTGCCATGGCTGCCGCAGTTTGGAACGCGGATGTCCGGGTGCCGGTCGAGATGATCGCGGCCGGGGCCTCCTCGACGCCGAACGTCTTCACCTACTCGGAGAACCAGGAACTGGGCGCCCGGATGGCGACTCAGCACCTCATCGACCTCGGCCACACGGACATTGCCCACATAGCAGGGTCGATGGAGTGGTTCGACGGCCGTGTCCGCAAGCGGGGCTGGGAGGCGGCGATCCGGGATGCCGGGCTGGAGCCCGGGCTGTGCGTTGAGGGCGACTGGAGCCCGAAGTTCGCCTACGAGACGGGACTGCGTCTCGTATCGGAGGGAAGGGTCCCGCAGGCGATCTTCGCTGTGAGCGACCACACGGCGCTGGGCCTCATCCGCGCATTCGCCGAGAACGGTGTGCGCGTCCCAGAGGACGTGAGCATTGTCGGCTTCGACGACGTCGAAGGCTCGGACTATTTCCTCCCGCCACTGACAACCGTGCGCCAGGACTTCCAGGAGCTCGCCCAGGCCAGCATCGAGGTGCTCCTCGGGGCTGTCGAGGGGCGCGAGGTCGACAGGACCCCGAATGTCCCCACTCTCGTGGTGAGGGCGAGCGCCATCCCGGCGCGCCTTCGCCAGACCAGCCCCTGAACCGGAATTCGCCGACAGAAAGTCGGAGCGGGACTCTTGACACAGCGAATCGCGAACGTTCACGATAGACAGACCGTGAACGTTCACGGAACGCGAATACTCAAAGCGGAGGAGCCGCTGATCGAGCGCGACGACGTCGACGTCGTCCACGTCTGCAGCCCCAATTCGACCCACGCCGCGCAGCCCAGCTCACGCACGCGCTCATCAGCTCAGCGCGGGGCGGCGGATGGGTCAGCATTCCCGCGCGCGACAAGACTTCCACCAACATCTGAAAGGGCCGCAGCCAATGAAACTCGGATATTGCACCATCACCTGGGGCGGCGTGGTCGGCCACCCGGTCGGGGTGACGAGCGTCAAAGATCTCTTCTACATGACCCACGGGTCCATGGACCGGGCAGTGAAGGACATCGCCGCCGTGGGCTACGAGGGCGTGGAGATGTTCGACGGCAACCTCGCCGAGTACGCCGACCGGCCCGGGGAGCTGCGCGGCCTCCTCGAGGAGGCGGGCGTCTCGCTCGTGAGCGTCTACACCGGGGCGAACTTCATCTACGCTGACAGCCTCCCCGACGAGCTGCACCGCATCCAGCGTTCGGCGGAACTGGCGGCCACATTCGGCGCCGCACGCCTCGTCGTCGGCGGCGGGGCGCGACGCGCGGCGGGCACGACCGACGAGGACTACCGGCGCCTCGGGGACGCCCTCGACCGCGTAGCCGACATCGCGGAGGGCTTCGGCCTCTCGGCCAGCTACCACCCACACCTCACCACCATCGTCGAGGGCCCCGAGGAGCTCGAACGGCTCATGGGCCTCACCAGGATCGGTTTCTGCCCCGACACCGCGCACCTCGCCGCGGGCGGCGCCGACCCCGCGGCCCTGATCCGCAAATACCCCGAGCGACTCCGCCACGTCCACCTGAAGGACTTCCGCCAGGATCCCTTCACCTTCCTGCCCCTCGGGCAGGGCGAGCTCGACTTCCCGGACATCATCCAGGCCGTCCGCGAGAGCGGGTATGACAGCTGGCTCATGGTCGAGCTCGACGAGTACGACGGGGACCCGCGCGCTGCCGCCGGGATCAGCAAGAAGTATCTGGACGCTCTCCTTCACTCCTGACGCCCCATCGAAAGGAACCCATCATCATGAAGAACCTCAACGTCGGCCTCATCGGAGGCGGCTTCATGGGCAAGGCCCACTCTCTCGCCTACTCCGCGATGCCCATGTTCTTCTGGCCCGCCCCGGCCATGCCCATCCGACACACGATCGCGGAGGCCAATGACCAGCTCGCCGCCGAGGCGGCACGCCGCTTCGGCTTCGAGAACTCGACCTCCGACTGGCGCCGGATCATCGATGACCCGAGCATCGACGTCGTCGACATCGCGACGCCGAACCACCTCCACGCGGAGATCGCGATCGCCGCAGCCCAGGCCGGCAAGCACATCATCTGCGAGAAGCCGCTCGCCCGCACCGGCGAGGAGTCCAAGGCGATGTACGACGCGGTCAAGGACGCCGGCATCGTGCACATGGTCGCGTTCAACTACCGCCGCACGCCCGCCGTCGCCCTGGCCAAGAAGTACATCGAGGAAGGCGCGATCGGCCGCATCCTCAACTTCCGCGGCACCTACCTCCAGGACTGGAGCGCCGACCCCAATTCCCCTCTGTCGTGGCGCTTCCAGAAGTCCATCGCCGGCTCCGGTGCGCTGGGCGACATCGCAACCCACGTCATCGACATGGCCCGCTACCTCGTCGGCGAGTTCGCCTCCGTGAACTCGATCCTCTCGACCTGGATCCCCGACCGGCCCCTGCAGTCCGGAGGTGCCGACGCGCTCGGCAACGTCCGCGGCGGCGACGGCCCACGCGGCGAGGTCGACGTCGACGACGAGGTCATGACCATGGTGCGCTTCGCCAACGGGGCCGTCGGCTCCATCGAGGCCACCCGCAACGGCTGGGGGCGGAACAACTTCATCACCTTCGAGATCCACGGCACCGAAGGCAGCATCGTGTTCAACTACGAACGCAGGGACGAACTCCAGGTCTGCTTCGCGAACGACGGCGACGACCGCCGAGGCTTCCGGACCGTCTACACGGGGCCTGCCCACCCGTATGGAGATGGCCTGTGGCCGATCCCCGCGCTTGGCGTCGGCTACGGAGAGACGAAGATCATCGAGGCTCACGACTTCTTCAAGGCCATCGCCGAGGGCACCAGCGTGAGTCCGAACTTCGCCGACGGCTACCAGACCGCCCTCATCGACGACGCGATCCTCGCATCGGCAGAGAAGGAAGCCTGGGTCGACGTAGCCCGCGTGGCGGAGCTCGCTGACTAGGGCGCACAACCCAGGGGGTGGGGGCAGCGGTTACGCCGCCCTCACCTCTCCCGCCAACAGGAGGAAAGATGAACCCCTCACCCCCAGCAGACCGCAATCCAGCAGGACCGGAGGCGCAAGAAGCCTGGTTGATGCCGGTCTTTACCCCTAAATCAGGCCGCGGAGCTGAGCTGCGCACGACTCTCCAAGAGCTCCAGCATACGAGCCGCAAGGACCAAGGCTGCATCGAATACAGCGTCTTTGAGGTCGATGGACGATTCGTCCTCATCGAGGGCTGGGACAGCCGCGCCGACCTCGACAGCCACAACGAGCAGGCCCACGTCAAAGAATTCGTACGCGGTTCGGTGGACCTGCTCGCAGAGCCGTTCACGGTCACCCCGATCACCCCACTGGGCTGACGGCCTAACTATTCGAGGAGATCCCATGCTCCGCCCGTCGGACTCATCGTGGAGACCCCGCGACCAGCGAGAAACCACGGTCTTCAGGGCGGGGCCAGGGCTCTCAAACTCTCTACGAAGGTGCACGCGAGATGCGGACCGCGCCGCCTCCCTTGTTGCGCCGGCTGGTGCCGTGAAAGGAATTTAACCCCGCGTTCATGCGAAGGGCTCTCCGAGCAGGGTGGTGATCCACCGTTATTAGATCCTGACCTGCATATATGTGTTCCAGGACACATATTTGGTAGTACTCTCATGGAACATGTTCGAAGTGAAAGTGACTTCGGGCGAATGACCACGAATCAGACGCACCGCGGAGGCTATTTATGTACAGGAAGAAAGTCATTTCGGCGATTGCAGCAGCAGCCACCCTTGGCATGCTAGTTGCGGGCTGTGCGAATCAGTCTGCCCCTAGCGGCACGGAGACCTCTGGCGGCGGCGGCAGGATCAATATCCCTGCGATTTCCAAAGTCGACGTTCCTGCCGGAGCTGTTTTGCCTGCAGGCGATGGCAAAGCAAATTGCCCGTCTACCACCACCATTGCCTATGCCGGTGCCGAGACAGGACCCAACGCCCAGCTGGGCATCAACATCTTCAACGGCATCCAGCTGGCTATTAACCAGCACAACACCGCGAACCCCGGCTGCCAGGTCCAGTTCAAGAAATTCGATACTGAAGGCGATCCGAACAAGGCCACAGGCCCGGTGACGCAAATTGTTTCCGAGCCGGACATCATCGGAGTGGTGGGCTTGCCGTTCTCCGGAGAGTCCAAGGCAACGGGCAACATCTTCGAACAGAAGGGCTTGGTGCACATCACGCCCTCCGCAACCAACCCGAGCCTGACGAAGAACGGCTGGACCACTTTCTTCCGTGCCCTCGGCAACGACGCCGTCCAGGGTCCGGCTGCAGCAAAGTTCCTCACGGACAAACTGCAGGCAAAGAAGGTCTACCTGGTCCAGGACGACTCTGACTACGGCATCGGTCTGGGAACCACGACGTCCCAGGCTCTTGGCTCCGCAATGATCGGGTCCGACAAGGTCGTCACCGGCCAGAAGGACTTCTCGGCCGTGATCTCCAAGATCATGAACGCCAAGGCAGACACCGTCTACTACGCCGGCTACTACGCAGAAGGTGCTCCCTTCGACCAGCAGCTGGTTGGAAAGGGATTCACCGGCTCCTTCGTGGGTCCGGATGGCGTGAAGGATGACCAGTTCATCAAGCAGGCGGGCGACGCATCGTCCAATTCATACTTCACCTGCCCGTGCATCCCCGGCGAGCTGATCCCGAGCTTCGAGTCCGAGTACAAGAAGCTCGCCAACGCTGAGCCCGGAACCTACTCCATCGAAGGTTACGACGCAGTCACGGTCCTGCTCTCAGGTATCGACAAGGGCAAGCAGTCCCGCGCGGACCTGCTTTCCTGGGTCAAGTCCTATGACGCAGCCGGCCTGTCGAAGCACTACAAGTGGGACTCAACCGGCGAACTGGCAACGCCTGATGTTTACGGCTACAAAGTTGAGAACGGCAAGATCGTTCCCATCGGCGTCATCGGAAAATAACACCGGGCCCAGATGAATGCTGGGGGTTAGCATCCATGCCGACCCCCAGCATTTCTTTTGATTACATCAGGAAGTGCCATGATCAGTGAAGTAATTCCCAACCTGCTCCACTCGGTACCCGTGGACGACACGTGGATCACCTTCGACGTAAACTCCTTTACCCAAAACTTCTGGAGTTCAACCTTTGACGGGTTGACCTTCGGGGCAATTTACGCGTTGGTTGCCCTCGGCTATACCCTCGTCTACGGCGTTCTCAACCTCATCAACTTTGCCCACTCCGAAGTCTTCATCACGGGCTGTTACGGGGTGTTCTTTACCCTCAGTGCCCTGAATTTCGGTCCTTCTGCTCCGAGGCTGGCTTTTTGGGCCATCGTGGGAAACCTTGTCCTCGCCCTCGTGGTCGCCATTATCGCCTCCGCCTTGATGGCAGTGATTGTGGAACGGGTGGCTTATAAGCCTTTGCGCCAGCGCAAAGCGCCTCGCCTGGCATTCTTGATTACCGCCATCGGTGTGTCCTTCGCTATTCAGTACACCATCTACTGGTGGCGCGGACCGAGTCCGGAGGCAGCGCTGACGATGTTCCGGCCGCTCGCGATTTTTGACGTCTTCGGGACCATCATCGATTCGCAGCAGGTGGTTATTGTGATCGCTGCGATTATCCTCATGATCGCCACAGACCAGTTCATTCGGAGGTCCCGGACCGGTCGAGGCATCCGCGCCGTGGCGCAGGACCCGGATACCGCAACTTTGATGGGTGTCAACAAGGAAAAGATCATCGTGACCACCTTTATCATCGGCGGTATCTTGGCCGGGGCGGCAGCTTTGTTCTACGTCATGAAGATCCCGTCCGGCGTGCAATACAACGGCGGATTCATCCTTGGCGTCAAAGCCTTCGCTGCCGCCGTCCTCGGAGGCATCGGCAACGTGCGCGGCGCGTTGCTGGGCGGCCTGCTGATCGGTTTGATCGGCAACTACGGCCAGGTGCTCCTGGGCAGTTCCCAATGGACGGACGTTGTCGCGTTCGTGGTCCTGGTGTTGGTATTGATTGTGCGACCCGAAGGTGTCTTGGGTAGCTCGCTAGGAAAGAGTAAGGCATGAGCACAACAGACGGCCCCACGCTAATTCCCGATGATGCTTCAGCTCAGGAGATCGCCGACCGTGAAGCCAGGATGCGGCGCCGCAAAGGCTGGTTCCCCGGGCTCAGCGACAAATGGAATGCGCTCCCGCGCCAAACCCAATGGCTGATCCTGATCGTCGTCGTTGTCATTGCGTACTTGCTTCCCATCCTTAACCCGCCGCTGATCACGACGGAACCGGGCAACAATTGGCAAATTGCGCTCGCGCAAATGTCCGTCTATGCCCTGGTGGCTGTGGGCTTGAACGTCGTGGTGGGCTATGCGGGACTCCTTGACTTGGGCTACGTGGCATTCTTTGCCCTGGGCTCCTACACGGCAGCAATGCTTACCAGCCCGGATTCGCCGTATGTGCACATTCCCTACTTGTGGACACTTCCGGTGGCGATGGCGGTCGCCATGTTCTTTGGCGTGGTCCTGGGTGTGCCTACCCTTCGCCTCCGCGGCGACTACCTGGCTATCGTGACGCTCGGCTTCGGCGAGATCGTGCGCATCCTGGCCACCATCATTCCGGCGATGAAAGGCCAGGTTGGCTTCCAGAATGTTGGCCACCCTCCTGGAACGGATTCAAACGGCCAACCGATCTTCCTGAACTCAAGCGGAACTCCGTGGTATTGGTTGACGCTGACCATCATCATTGTGGTGCTCCTGGCCGCCGGAAACCTGGAGCGCAGCCGCGTGGGACGCGCGTGGATTGCCATCCGTGAAGACGAAGACGCCGCGGAAATCATGGGCGTCCCCACCTTCAAGTACAAGGTGTGGGCCTTCGCGATTGGTGCTTCCGTTGGCGGACTCTCAGGTGCGTTGTTCGCCGGCCAGGTGGGTTTTGTGAACAACCAGAAATTTGACATCGCCACCTCAATCCTGTTCGTCGCCGCTGTTGTCATGGGCGGCACGGGAAACAAAGTTGGTGCGCTTCTTGGCGGTGCGTTGGTGGCATATATACCCCTCCGCTTTACCGCAATTGCGGAGTTCAAGTATTTGATCTTTGGTGCGGCGCTGGTGGTCATCATGATTTTCCGCCCCGGCGGTCTCCTGCCGGCACGCCAGAGCCTCCTCGCCTACGGACGCTTGGCTTACAACAAGCTCAAGGGCGCCCTAGGCGACATCCCTGCTTCGGGCAAAGTCGTTTTGGAACCGGGAAAGGGGGCTGGCAATGAGCGAAGCAATTGAGCCGGATATTGATGTGGACGCACTCAAGGAACAAGGTGTGGACCTTGAAGTCGCCGAGAAGGTAGCGCCTGAAAGGGAAATTGTCACCAAGGTGGGCGAAGCCTTGGTCCAGGTCCAAAACCTGACGATAAAGTTCGGGGGCCTGACAGCCTTGGACAATGTCACCTTCGATATCAACCGAGGCGAAATCCTCGGCCTGATCGGTCCTAACGGCGCCGGCAAAACCACGTGTTTCAATGCCATGACAGGCGTGTACAAACCAACGTCGGGAAAGGTCCTGCTCGAAGGCCAGTTGCTCAACGGACTGCCGCAGCACCGGATCACCAGGCGAGGTTTGGCCCGGACCTTCCAGAACATCCGCCTTTTTGGCGAGATGACAGCTTTGGAAAACGTGGTTGTTGGTCTCGATGCGCGCCACCGCACGAGTGTCGGCGGGGCACTCCTGCGTCTGCCCACCCATGTCAGGGAAGAGAAAACCGCGATTGAACGCGGCATGGCATTGCTTGAGTTCGTGGGCATCGCCGATCATGCGCATTTCTTGTCGCGGCACCTTCCTTATGGCTACCAGCGTCGCCTGGAAATCGCGCGGGCATTGGCCACGGACCCTAAGGTCCTATGCCTGGATGAGCCTGCGGCCGGGTTCAATCCGGCGGAAAAGGAAGAACTCATGGCCCTGATCCGGACCATCCGTGACGACGGCTACACGGTCCTGCTCATTGAGCACGACATGAAGTTGGTCATGGGCGTGACCGACCGGATCGTGGTCCTGGAGTTCGGGAAGAAGATCGCGGATGCGTTGCCCAAAATTATCCGCGATGACCCGAAAGTTATTTCCGCCTACCTCGGGGAGCCTGAAGATGACCTTGCTTGAGCTGAAGAACGTATCCGTCCACTACGGCCGGATCCAAGCCATTTCGGACATGTCATTCAGCGTGGAAGAAGGCGAAATCGTCTCGCTCATCGGCGCCAACGGTGCCGGAAAAACCACCACCATGAGGACCATCTCCGGATTGCTGACTCCATCGGCCGGCTCCATCACCTTCGCCGGCAAAGACATCACCAGGATGAAGGCGCACATCCGCGTCGTCCAAGGCATTTCGCAGGCGCCTGAGGGACGCGGAATCTTCCCCGGCATGACGGTGGAGGAGAACCTGGACATGGGTTCCTACGGCCGCAAGGACCGGACCAAGGTGGCAGACGATCTGGAGCGTGTCTTCGACCTGTTTCCACGGTTGAAGGAGCGCATCAAGCAGTACGGCGGCACCATGAGCGGTGGTGAACAACAGATGCTCGCGATTGGCCGGGCGCTGATGTCCAACCCCAAGCTGTTGCTTCTGGATGAACCTTCCATGGGGCTTGCTCCGCAGTTCATCCGCCAGATCTTCAAGATCGTCACCGAGATCAATAACCAAGGCACTACGGTGCTTCTGGTGGAGCAAAACGCGAACCAGGCCCTCGCCCGTGCACACCGTGCCTTTGTCCTGGAAACCGGGTCAATTACGCACCGGGGCACCGGCAAGGAGCTGCTCGCCAACCCGGCGGTCAAGGAAGCCTACCTCGGCGTCGGATAGCCGCATGTGCCGGCACCCTCGCAACAACAGGGTGCCGGCATCAGCGGCGGTGGAACTTTCGGTGCGGACCAAGCGTGGGAATTGGTAGCGTGAACTATCACTTCGCACCCACAGCAAGAAGGACACCCACCATGGCACTCGGCGGCAACCCGATCTTCAACGGAAAGAATTTCCGTGGAGCCACACAGGCTCCGCCTGTTCCCAGCTACTCCCACGGCCCGAACCAATACGGCCAGAGCCAGTACGGCCAGAGCCAGTACGGCCAGCCCGCCTGGGCGGCACAGCCGCCGATGACGAGCGATCAGCTGCAGCAGATGTACAACCAGCCCGCAGCCGGTCCGGCCGAAACCGGCCGTATGACTTTCGACGACGTCATCGTCAAGACTGCGGCGTGCCTTGCGGTGCTGTTGCTTGGCGCAGCCGTCACATTGTTCGTGGCTCCCGGCACGGCAAGCCTCCTCATGATTGTCGGTGCGTTGGGCGGCTTCGCCCTGGGCATGGTCAACTCCTTCAAGAAGCAGCCGTCCCCGGCACTGATCCTGACTTACGCCGGCCTTGAGGGCTTGTTCCTCGGAGGCCTGACCCGCCTCCTGGATGGCATGTTCCCGGGAGTCGGCCTGCAGGCAGTCATCGGTACCCTTGCCGTGTTCGGCGTGACGTTGGCTCTCTTCAAGAGCGGCAAGGTACGCGCCACCCCCAAGGCGATCCGCTTCTTCATGATCGCCACCCTCGGCTACCTCGTCTTCGCCGTCATCAACATGGTCCTGGTGTGGACCGGCGCCGTCCAGTCGCCGTTCGGCCTGAGCAGCAGCGTGCACATCTTCGGCATCCCGTTGGGCGTTTTCATCGGCATCCTGGCTATCGGCCTGGCCGCGTTCTCCCTGGTCATGGACTTCACGAGCATCGAGCAGGGTGTCCGTCAGGGCGCTCCGGAGAAATACTCGTGGACGGCCGCTTTCGGCCTGACCGTCACGCTCGTGTGGCTTTACGTGGAGATCATCCGCCTGCTGGCGATCCTGCGCGGCGACGACTAACTAACGCGGGGTGGCCCTCGAGCGGCTTAGGACAGCCGCTCGAAGACCACGGCCATGCCTTGTCCGCCACCGACGCACAGGGTGGCCAGGCCCAAGTGGCCGTCCCGCTCGCGAAGGCCATTGAGCAAGGTGGTGGTCATCCGGGCGCCTGTCATGCCAAAGGGGTGGCCAAGGGCGATGGCGCCGCCGTGAACGTTGAGCTTCCCGGGATCGATGCCTAGTTCGCGGGCGCTCGCCACTACCTGGACGGCGAAGGCTTCATTGAGCTCCACGAGGTCAATGTCTGCCATGCTCAACCCCGCCAGGGCCAGGGCCCGGCGGGAGGATTCCACGGGTCCCATGCCCATGAGCTCCGGGGAAAGCGCGCTGACGCCTGTGGAGACGATGCGTGCCAGCGGTTCGATGCCAAGCTCCCGCGCCCGGACATCGCTCATGACCACGACGGCGGCGGCGCCGTCGTTGAGCGGGCAGGCATTCCCCGCGGTCACGGTCCCTTCCTTCCGGAAGACCGGCTCCAAGGCGCTGACCGCTTCCAGGGTGACGCCGGCGCGGGGTGAATCGTCGCGCTCCACCACTGTGCCGTCTTGGCGCGTGTACGGCGTGATCTCCCGGGCGTAGAAACCGGAGGCAATCGCCGCCTCGGCGCGGTTCTGGCTCTGGACCGCCCACATGTCCTGCTCCTCGCGGCTGATTCCGTGGCTCGTGGCGACGTTTTCGGCGGTCTGTCCCATCGCGATGTAAATGTCCGGCATCCGTCCGCCCATGCGGGGATCCGTCCACGGGGTGTTGGACGCCGCCCGGGCCGCCGTGCGGGCACGCGCTGCTTCAAACAGGGGGTTGTGCAGGCTGGTGTCCGTTTCCCCTGCGCCGACCCAGTTCTGGTAGCGGGACACCGACTCGACCCCCGCCGACACGAAGACATGGCCTTCCCCGGAGCGGATGGCGTGGAAGGCCATCCGCAGGGTCTGCAGGCTCGAGGCGCAGAAGCGGTTGATCGTGGCCGCGGGGACAGTGTCCAGACCTGCCAGGACGGTCACCACCCGGGCCATGTTCGAACCGGCTTCGCCGCTGGGCTCGGCGCAGCCAAGGTAGAGGTCATCGAGGCCGCGGCCGTCGCTTGCT
This sequence comes from Arthrobacter sp. NPDC080031, assembly GCF_040702485.1. Taxonomy (NCBI): domain Bacteria; kingdom Bacillati; phylum Actinomycetota; class Actinomycetes; order Micrococcales; family Micrococcaceae; genus Arthrobacter; species Arthrobacter sp. NPDC080031. Next base: position 121,761 of record NZ_JBFBLA010000003.1, on the reverse strand, counting down.
CCCGGGTCGAATGCCGGAATCTTTTCCAGCGCAGCAGTCACCATCGCCGCCGCGAGGTCATCGGGACGTTCGTCCTTGAGGGACCCTTTGAAGGCCCGTCCAATGGGGCTTCTTGCGGTGGAAACGATGACGGCCTCAGTCATGCCCCCAGCTTACGCCGGGGCCCGCTCGCCGAAGGCTGCGAGTGCACTCCAGTCAGGCGAGGCGTTTGGCCCCGGCGGCCGGGGTCACCGTGAAGATGTCCGGCGTCGTGAAACCGGCCGCCCCGAAGGCGCGTACGACGGCGTCGCGCACCTCCCGCTCGTGGCCCACCGGGGTGAGGGCGATAGCCGAGCCGCCGAAACCGCCTCCTGTCATCCGGGCTCCGATGGCGCCGTGGGCACGGGAGGTTTCCACCGCGAGGTCCAGTTCCGCGCACGAGATCTCGAAGTCGTCCCGCATGGACGCATGGCTCGCATCCAGGAGCTTGCCGATATGGGCGGGTCCGTCCGTGGTGAGTCGTTCCACGGTCTGCAACACGCGGTCGTTCTCCGTGACGATGTGCCGCACCCGTCGGAAAGTCGTGCTGTCCAGGAGGCCGCTGGCTTCCTCCAGATCGCCGATGCCGACGTCGCGGAGGGCCGGGACCCCCAGTACCTGGGCGCCCAATTCGCAAGAAGCCCGACGCGAGGCGTAGCCGCCGTCCGCATGCGAATGGGAAACCTTGGTGTCGATGACCAGCAGCACGAGACCGGCTTCCTCGGCGTCGAAGGGGACCAGTTGTACGCTCTGGTCGCGGCAGTCCAGGAAGACCGCATGGCCCTTTGACCCGCGAAGCGACGCCGATTGGTCCATGATTCCGGTGGGGGCGCCCACGAAGTCGTTTTCGGCCTTCTGCGTTGCCAGGACCATGTCTTCGGCGGCCAGCCCCGCACCAGTCAGCTCGTTGAGCGCCGAGATGACCGCGCATTCGATGGCGTGCGAGGAGGACAGGCCCGCGCCCAGGGGGACATCCGAATCCATAAGGAGATCGAAGCCAGGGACAAGGATGCCGCGCTGTTGCAAGGCCCAGGCCACACCGAGCGGATACTTCGTCCAGCCCCTGGCCGCTTCCGGAACCAGCATGTCGACGTCGGCTTCGACCAGGCCCTGCCCGCCGAATGTGGACAGCAGCCGGACGCGTGAATCACGGCGGATCCGGACTGCGACCTTCGCCGTCTTGTCGATTGCGAAAGGCAACACGAAACCTTCGTTGTAATCGGTGTGCTCGCCGATCAGGTTCACGCGTCCCGGTGCCTGCCATACGCCGTCGGGGGCTGAACCGAACGTCGATTCGAAAAGCCCGGACAGGTCGCTCAGGGCGGGGGCGTCGGGAGTGGAGGTCATGCTGGTGCCCCTTCGGGAATGGCGCGCTGCGAATCGCTGGCGACGGCGCGGAGCCGTTCCGCCACGGATTCGGGCGTTGTGTCGTTGATGAAGGCTCCCATGGCCGCCTCGGAACCGGCAAGGTACTTGAGCTTGTCGGCGGCACGGCGCGGGGAGGTCAGTTGCAGGTGCAGGTGGCCGGAGGACCTTAATGAAGCGTCGAGGGGTGCCTGGTGCCACGCGGAAATGTACGGCGTGGGAGTTGGATACAGGGCGTCCATGCGCTTGAGCAACTCGAGGTAGACGTGGGCCAGTTCGTCCCGTTCCTCGCCGCTCAAGGCTGCGAGGTCTGGAACCTGGCGATGCGGGACGAGGTGTACCTCCAGCGGCCAGCGGGCGGCGAACGGCACATAGGCACTGAAGTGCTCGCCTTCGAGCACCATGCGGCTCCCGTCGTGCCGTTCGGCCTGGAGGATCGAGGACGTCAGCGATTCCCGGCCCTTGGAGTTCTCGAAGTGCCGGCTGGCGGCGGCGCCAAGGCTTGCCGCCCGCGGCGTGACGTAGGGGTAGGCATAGATCTGTCCGTGCGGGTGGTGGAGCGTTACCCCGATGTCCGCACCGCGGTTTTCGAACGGAAACACCTGCTGGATTCCGGGGAGCGCGCTAAGCGCCTCGGTCCTGTGCGCCCAGGCCTCAATGACCGTGCGCGCCCTGGTTTCGCCAAGTTCGGCAAAAGATCCGGTGTGGCTGGGGGTGAACGAAACAACTTCGCAGCGGCCGTAGGCGGGGCCTGCCGTTCCCCAGGCAGGGCTGCCCGGAATCGTCCCGACCGCCGGTCCCAGCGACGGGAAGCGGTTCTCGAAAACCACGACGTCGTAGTCCGGCGCGGGAATTTCCGAAGGGTTTGCCGGCGTAGTGGGGCAGATCGGACATTGGTCCGCGGGGGGCAGGTGGGTGCGGCTCTGGCGGTGTGCCGCGACGGCGACCCATTCACCGCTCAGCGCGTCGTAGCGCAGCTCGCCCGGATCAGCGCGCGGCGGCAGCTCACGGTGATCCGTCAGCGAGCCGGGGTCGCGCTCCGGTGAGCCGGCGTCGTCGAAATAGATCAGCTCCCGGCCATCGGCGAGGCGCGTGCTGGTAAGGCGAGTCATGGATTCATGGTGCCACAGAGTGCTCAAAAAGGCAAAAGAACTAACAAAAGTGAACATTGTGCTGGGAAGTCAAGCAACACGCGGGATGCAGTACGGTGGTGCCATGCCTTCCACCACACCGCTTTCCGCGCCGGGCGAAGAGACCGTATCCCGCCGCTTTGCCAGCGGACGCCAGTTCGAGATCCGCCGCGGTGACGCACTCGCCGTCGTCACCGAGCTTGCAGCAGGCTTGCGGTTGTTCAGCCGCGGCGGCGTCCAGCTCACCGAGAGCTACGGCGACGGGCAACTTCCGCCCGGCGCCACCGGAATTACCTTGGCCCCCTGGGCCAACCGGATCGAGGACGGGATCTGGTACCTCGACGGCAAGAAGCAGCAACTGGACATCACGGAAGTGTCCCGCAACAACGCGAGCCACGGGCTCCTGCGCAACTCGTCCTACGCCCTCGTGGCCGAATACCAATTCTCCGTGACCCTCGAAGGCGTGATCTTCCCGCAGCACGGATATCCCTTCCTGGCCCGGCACCAGGTACGTTACGAGATCGACGAGGCGCTCGCGTTGCGGGTTTCCCAGAGTTTCATCAACGATTCGGCGGCCCCCGCGCCCTTCGTGCTCGGGGCGCACCCGTATTTGCGCGTGGGGGACGTTCCGCCGGAAGAGACGGTCCTGACCATCCACGCCGGCACGCGGCTCGTGGCTGACGAGCGGATGATCCCGCGTGGTTCGGTGCCTGTCGACGGCGATTTTGACCTCGGCGGCGGCCGGAGCGTGGGAGGCCTGGATATCGATGTGGCGTTCACCGATCTGGCGTTCGACGGCGGCATCGCGCGCCAAACGCTGTCGGCGCCGGACGGCCGGAGCGTTTCCTTAGAGCAGGACGAAAACTGCGCCTACGTCCATGTCTTCGTCACGGATACTTTTCCGGGCCGCTCGAAAGCCGTTGCGATCGAGCCCATGACCGGCCCGGCGAACGCCTTCAACTCGGGGGAGGGCCTCCGGTGGCTTGAACCAGGCGGAACCTTCACCATGAGGTGGGGAATTGTGGGCGCGCTGTAGATGGGTTTCCCATCCGGCACTCCCTGCGGAATTATGGGTGAATGACGCCAGCACAGGACGCCACACCGTCAAGTGATCCCGTTTCGACCGGGCCAAGGCCGGTGCCTGAGCGTCGCATTGCACAGGACATCCCTTACGGTGTGCGGATCGCTGCCGCCTGGGCCTGGCGGGTGGGCCTCATATTGGTGGTAGTTGGAGCCTTTATTTGGCTGTTGGGGAAGGTCAGCTTCCTGATCATCCCGCTCATGGTCGCCTCCCTGCTTGCCGGCTTGCTCTATCCGGTCACGGTGTGGCTCAGGAAGCTCAGGGTGCCCAATGGAGCGGCCGTTGCCATCACGGTGGTGGGTTTCCTCGGGGTCATTGCGGGGGCCCTGGCGTTGGTGGGGCGGCAGCTCGCTGTGGGATTTGGTGAGCTGTGGCAGGAAGCGCTCACGGGCATCCAGCAAATCCAGGCGTGGCTCGCTGACGGGCCGCTGCACCTGACCGCGGACCAGATCGACACCTACATCCAGAGCGCCACTTCGGCCCTGCAGAACAACAGCAGCAGCATCCTCAGCGGCGCCCTGTCCTTCGGCAGTACTGCAGGGCACTTTGCCGCTGGCATGTTGCTGGCCCTCTTCATCCTGATCTTCTTCCTTCTGGAAGGTTCCAGGATCTGGCGGTTCATCGTCGGGCTCCTGCCCAGGACCGCACGGGCAGCCGCATACGGCGCCGGCCGGCGCGGATGGTCGTCCATGGTCAGCTACGTGCGCATCCAGATGTTCGTGGCGTTCGTCGACGCTGTGGGGATCGGCGTCGGCGCTGCGATTATCCAGGTTCCCCTCGCCCTGCCGCTGGGTGTCCTGGTGTTCATCGGTTCATTTATCCCGGTGGTCGGCGCCCTCGTGACGGGGGCCATCGCCGTGCTGCTGGCTTTGGTGGCCAACGGTCCCGTCAACGCGCTCGTCATGCTGGCCATCGTGCTCTTCGTGCAGCAGCTCGAAAGCCATATCCTCCAGCCGCTCATCATGGGCAAAGCCGTATCGCTGCACCCTGTCGCCGTGATCTTGTCCGTTGCGGCCGGTTCCTATCTCGCCGGAATCCCGGGAGCGCTCTTTGCCGTCCCGCTCCTCGCCGTAGCAAATACGGCGGTTCGCTATATTGCCGCGCGGACGTGGGAACATGATCAAGGACTGATGACGGCGTACGCCGGCGCAGGGATTGCACCACCGGACTCCGATGAGGAACCCACCATCAAGGAAATCCACCGTCCCGGCGCCAACGCGGGCGCACGGTCCAACAGCGGCGAAGGCGCCGCAGGTCAGCACGCGGCTGCGGAACGGACATTCCCCAAGGATGCCGCAGAGCACACCAACAAAGGAGAATAACCCGTGAATACCCTCGATACCCTGCCCGTCACCCTGGACGATGTCCTTAAGGCGCGGGAGCTGCTCGAGGGCATTATTACCAAGACCCCCATCGAGTCCTCGCGGGCACTGGGAGCCATGGTAGGCGGAGAGGTCTTCTTCAAATGCGAGAACCTCCAGCGGGCAGGTTCCTTCAAGGTCCGTGGTGCCTACGTCCGGATGGCGCGGCTGTCTCCTGAGGAAAAGAAGCGCGGTGTGGTCGCGGCTTCGGCAGGCAACCACGCGCAAGGCGTTGCTGTGGCGGCGAAAAGCCTGGGAATCAAGGCACGCATCTACATGCCGCTCGGTGTAGCGCTTCCGAAGCTTGCCGCGACCCGCAGCCACGGAGCCGAAGTTGTCCTGCACGGACACAACGTCGATGAGGCACTGGCCGAGGCGCAGCGCTACGCGAACGAAACAGGTGCCGTCTTCGTCCACCCCTTCGACAACGTCGACGTCGTCGCAGGGCAGGGCACCGTCGGGCTCGAAATCCTGGATCAAGTCCCCAATGTCGACACTGTCCTGATGGGCGTCGGTGGCGGTGGCCTGCTGGCTGGAGTCGCCGTCGCGATCAAAGCGAGGGCCAGGGAGCTCGGACGCGAGATCCGGATCATCGGAGTGCAGGCCGAGAATGCGGCCGCCTACCCGCCGTCGCTCGCCGCTGATGCCTTGGTGCCGCTCAAGAAGGTTTCCACGATGGCGGACGGCATCGCCGTCGGTCGCCCCGGCCAGCTGCCTTTCAGCATCATCCGCGAACTCGTGGACGACGTCGTGACCGTGAGCGAAGACTCCTTGGCCCGGGCGCTCATCTTCCTGCTCGAGCGGGCCAAGATGGTGGTCGAGCCGGCCGGTGCTGTCGGCGTCGCTGCCCTCATGGACGGCAAGATCGAAAATCCCGGAACCACTGCCGTTATCCTGTCAGGCGGCAACATCGACCCCATGCTGATGCTCAAGGTCATCCAGCGCGGCCTCTCCGCGGCCGGACGTTACATGACCGTGCGCATGATGCTGGACGACCGGCCCGGTTCCCTGGCCACCATCGCCCGCATCATTGCCGAAAACGATGCCAATGTGACCGGACTGGACCACACCCGCGTGGGCGGCGCGATCAGCATGGGCGACGTCTCCATCACCGTCAACCTGGAAACCAAAGGCCACGAGCACAGTGAGCAGGTCCTGGCGGCCCTTCGGGCCGAAGGCTTCCACCCGATCGTGGTGCACTGACGGGCCGCTGACCATGGCGCTTTACCGCAACGGGGACGGGCAGATTCCGGCCAAGGAATCACTGGCCGCCCGCGCCAAGGGCGGATTGCTGTTCATGGGCGGCTTCGTGGCGCTGTTGGCTGTGATTGAACTGGTCAACACCTTGATGTCGCACAGCCTCAACGTCTTGTTCGGGCTGCGGCCGCGGAGCGTGGACGGGGTGTTCGACATCCTGACGTTCCCCTTGCTCCACGCCAATTTCGGCCATCTCCTATCCAATGCGCTGCCGTTGGTCATCTTCGGATTCCTGGTGTTCCTGTCCGGTCTCCGGGTGTTCCTGACGGCTCTTGCGTTTAGCTGGCTGGGCTCAGGCCTTGCCGTCTGGCTCATCGGCGGGGGAAGCGTGACAGTAGGCGCGTCGGGCCTGGTTTTCGGGCTCTTCGCGTTCCTGCTGGTGCGCGGCTTCTTCAACCGCAGCTGGTGGCAAATCCTGTTGTCCGTGGTGCTTTTCCTGGCGTACGGCAGCATCTTGTTCGGCTTGCTGCCCCTGGTGATGGGGTTCGTTTCCTGGCAGGCGCACCTTGGCGGGGCCATTGGGGGAGTGGTGGCCGCACTGCTGCTGCGCCCGCGTCGCCGCGCCCTGGCCCAGCCCAACTAACGCCGTAACCCAGCCCAACTAGCTCGCAGTTGTTGTCGTTCTGAGCCCTCAGAACGACAACAACTGCGAGTCAGTTGGGGGGAACAAAGCAAAACGCCGGCCCTCCCCGCGAAGGGGTGGGCCGGCGTCGTTGTTTTGCGGAACTATCAGCCCGCGAACGGCTTGGCGGAAACAATCTCCACCGGAATTTCCTTGCCGTTGGGGGCGATGTAGCTGATCTTGTCGCCTTCCTTGTGCCCCATGATCGCTACGCCGAGCGGGGACTTCTCGCTGAAGACGTTGAGATCGGAATCGCCGGCGATTTCGCGGGATCCGAGCAGGAAGGTCTCTTCGTCGCCGGCGATGCGGGCGACGACGACCATGCCCTGCTCGACGATTCCGTCGTCGGCCGGCGCTTCGCCGACCTGGGCGTCGCGCAGGAGCACGGTCAGCTGGCGGATGCGGGCCTCGATCTTGCCCTGCTCTTCCTTGGCGGCGTGGTATCCACCGTTTTCCTTGAGGTCGCCTTCCTGACGGGCGGCTTCGATCTTCTGTACGATCTCCGCACGGCCAGGGCCGGAAAGGTGGTCCAGCTCTGCCTTCAGGCGGTCAAATGCGTCCTGGGTAAGCCAAGCTGCAGGCGCGCTGTTGGTGGTCGACACGGACTTCTCCTTATGGATCTGACAAGCAAAGACCCCGCCGGTGCAGGCCACTCGTGGAACTCAGCAACCAACTCAGCGGGGTTAAGGTATTGATCCAGTGTAGTCAATCCTGTGGACAAACCCAAGCTCACTGAGTCGCGCGTCACACCTTTGCTATTTGGTGCTGCCAACAATCCAGCAGTTGTCCACGACGGCGGACACGGCTTCGGACTCGGTGCGAAGGATGGTTCTTTGGGCCGTTGTCTGGCCGCCGTCGGCGCCTGCCTTGGGGGCGTTCGGGCCGATCTCGACGACTTTCCAGCCGACCACCGCGAACTTGGAGTCCATGGCCTTGACCGCGCATTTTGCGGTGGCATCGTGGCTCTTGGTGACCTGGAAATCGACCGACAGCTCGGTGGCGTCGGTGGCGCTGTAGCCGATGTCCTTGAACGACACGGACGACTGCGAGGAAGACGTGGTGACCCAAAACAGAAGCCCGACAGCCACGACGAGGGCGGCAATGACGATGTTCCGTTTGGTTTTCCCTCCGAAGGCGCGCTTTTGGCTGCCGTAGCGATTGGCTAGGCTGGTAGTTGCCGGCAGCGCCGTGCCCGAGGGGTCTTCCGAAGTCACCCATCCAGTTTAGTGGGCTTCCGGCGCCTCCCCGCACACAGCGGAGTCGCAGACGTTGGAATTGCCGGATCAGTACACAGCCGTCAGCAAACACAGAAAAGCATTACCCGGAAAGAGGAACCGTACCGGATGAGCACATCCACCAGCCCCGACACGCAGCTCCGGCTGCTCGCCGTCCACGCACATCCGGACGACGAGTCAAGCAAGGGCGCGGCAACCATGGCGATGTATGCGGCTTCCGGCGTAGAGGTCATGGTGGCTACGTGCACCGATGGTTCCCGCGGGGACATCCAGAACCCTGCCATGGAGTCGGCCCCGCACCCGAAACGGGACATGGCAGGGGCGCGCCGCCTGGAAATGAAGCAAGCTGCCTCGGTCCTGGGAATCAAACAGCGGTGGTTGGGTTTCGTGGATTCCGGACTGCCCGACGGCGATCCGTTGCCACCCCTGCCTAGCGGCTGTTTTGCGCTTCAGCCCCTTGAGCGGGCAGCGGCACCCCTGGTCCGCCTGGTCCGCGACTTCAAGCCGCACGTCATGGTGAGCTACGACGAAAACGGCGGCTACCCGCATCCGGACCACATCATGGCGCACAAGGTTGCCGTCGAAGCTTTCGACGCTGCCGGTGACCCGGAGCGCTACCCCGGGACAGGCGAAGCCTGGGAGCCCATCAAGCTGTACTACGACCGCGCCTTCAGTCCCGAGCGTTTCCGTGCCTTGCATTTCGCACTCGAAGAGGCCGGCCTGCAATCGCCTTATGCCGAACGCTTGGCCTCCTGGCTTGAAGCCGATGCGGAAGGCCATACTCCGCCGAGGCCGACGCACCTAACCACCACGCAAGTGGATTGCGGTGACTACTTCGAGGCCCGTGACGACGCACTCAAGGCGCATCGGACGCAGATTGATCCGCTCGGCTTCTTCTTCGCAGTGTCGCCGGAGATGCAGCGTAGGGCCTGGCCGTGGGAGGACTACACCCTGGTCCACTCCCGCATCCCGACCGAACTGCCGGAAAAGGACCTGTTCGCAGGGCTAAGATAGGATCGCCGGCGATTTCTATCAAGCGTAGAAGTCGCCAACCGGCTGGAAACTCCCATAGAAGGTTTGAACCGTGCACCACTTTCTCATTGCGCTGGCCACGACCCCGTCGCCTACCCCGACCCCGTCGTTGCGCCCCGGCTTGTCGGAAGACCAGGTGACCCCGGGGACCTGGGGCTTCGTCCTGACTGCCTTCATCGTGGTGCTCACGACCTTCCTGATCGTCGACATGGTCCGCCGGATCCGGCGGGTCCGCTACCGCGCCCAGGTTGAAGAGGCCCTCAGCGCAGAAGACTCCGACGGCGATGCCGGCTCCGGAGCCCGCTGACCCGGGCACCACCCGGGAATGGCCGGGGGCGTCCAACGCCCTCGGCTCGGAACCGTCCGCCTATCTCCGCCAGCATGCGGACAATCCGGTGCACTGGCGGCCGTTCGGCGATGAGGCCTTTGCGTTCGCGGCGGCCCGAGACGTTCCCGTTTTTCTCTCTATCGGCTATGCCGCGTGCCACTGGTGCCACGTCATGGCCCACGAGTCCTTCGAAGACCAGGACACCGCCGATTACCTGAACGCCCACTTCGTGGCCGTCAAGGTGGACCGCGAAGAACGCCCCGACGTGGACTCGATCTACATGGCAGCCACCCAGGCGATCAGCGGCGAGGGCGGCTGGCCGATGTCCGTCTTCCTGACGCCCGACGGCTTGGCCTTCCATGCGGGCACCTATTTTCCGCCAACCCCACAGCCCGGAAGGCCGTCCTTCCGCCAGGTGCTCGAGGCGGTCCGCGAGGCGTGGCTGGAACGCCGGGACGCCGTCGAGCAGAACGCGCGGGCGCTCGCCGCCGGTATGGCCAATGCCCAGCTCGCGTCGGCGGTGTTCCTCGATAGGCCGTCCGAAAGGGTGGACACAAGCCTGCTGTCGGAAGCCGTGCGTCTTCTCGCCCGTTCGGAAGACCCCGACGACGGCGGCTTCGGCGGCGCTCCCAAGTTCCCGCCGTCGGCCGTTCTTGAGTTCCTGATTCGGCACGCTGCCGTGCCGTCCGATACCTCGGACGCCGCCCGCGACATGGCGGGCCGCACTCTCGCCGCGATGGCCCGTTCCGCGCTGTGCGACCAGCTCGACGGCGGCTTCGCCCGGTATTCCGTGACCGCGGATTGGTCCGTGCCGCATTTCGAGAAGATGCTCTACGACAATGCCCAGCTCCTGCGGACCTACGTCCACTGGGTCCGGCTCCGGGGCGACTGGGTCCTGCCGGCCGGCGAGGCCGCGAGTGTGGCGTCTCGGGTGGCGGACTGGATGCTGGATTCGCTCGGCGTGGGCGATCCCGCAACCCCGGACGGACTCGCTTCCTCGCTTGACGCCGATACCGTGGTGGACGGAGTGCATCACGAAGGTGCGTCCTATCTGTGGACTCCTGCGGGCCTCGAGGCCGTGCTCGGCCCCGGGGACGGCGCGGCCGTGGCACGGCTGATGAACGTGGGGCCGTCCGGAACGGTCTCGGAGCTTGGATCACCGCTCCATCCCGGGCGCCGGCTGTCCGGCGCGGAATCGCGGTTGTGGAACCGTGTCGGGCCCGCCCTGCGCGCCGCACGCTCGGCCCGCCCCCAGCCGGCCCGGGACGACAAAGTAGTAGCGGGCTGGAACGGCCTGGCTGTCGCGGCCCTTGCCGAAGCCGGTGCGGTCCTGGACAGGCCGGAACTGGTGGCCGCGGCCGAAAGCGTGGCCGCGTACCTGATGCGCGTGCATTGGCGTCCGGCGACCGGCTCCTCAAAAACCGGCGCGGGGGTGCTGATCAGAGTCTCGCACGATGGCGTTGCGAGAGGGATCAGCGGCCTGTTGGAAGACTATGCGTTTTGTGCCGAAGGCTTCCTGGCTCTCTACGCAGTGACCGGCCGGCGGCGCTGGTACGGGTTCGCGGAGGAGCTGATCAGCGGAGCCTGCGCGCGCTTCGTGGTGGACGGCAGGCTGTCGGACTCCGTGGGGGAGTCGGCCCAGGTGTTCAACGCGCAGGGCCAGCACACGGGCCTGGACCCCTTCGACAATGCGGCGCCGAGCGGGGCAGCGGCCTTTGCCGGAGTGCTGCTGAGCTATGCGGCGTATTCCGGTTCGCATGAGCACAGGGCCATGGCAAGCAGCATCCTGTCGCTCCTGCCGCCGATAGCCGGGCGTGCGCCGAGGGTAGCTGGATGGCTGCTTGCGACCGCCCAGGCGGCCGTCGCCGGCCCCATAGAGGCAGCCGTATCCGGCCCTCCAGGCCGGAAGCAACAAGAACTCCATCGCGCCCTGTTGACCTCGCCGAGCCCGGGCATGGTAGTCGCGGTCCAGCCCGGTGTGGCTGGCGGAAAAGCGGCCGACGACGGCGCGCCGCCCGGGTCCCGCACCACGGAACCGGAGGTGCCGCTCCTTGAGGCCCGCACGGCTGCCGCGGACGGCTCGCCACAGGTGTATTTGTGCCGGGGGATGGTGTGTGACCTGCCGCTTGGCTCTGTCGAGGAACTAGTGCAGCGACTCGAAGTGATGACGGAGGCCGCCGGCTAGCTCAGCACGGCAATCATGATTGCGGCGAAATGCGCGGCGAAGGCCAGCACCGTGAGGGCGTGGAAAAGTTCATGGAAGCCGAAGTTCAACGGACTGAAGTTGGGCTTCTTGATCCCGTAGAAAACAGCGCCGGCGATGTAAAGGGCCCCTCCCACACAGATCAGGATCGCGGCGGGAACGTTCGCCGCGAAGAACTCCGGCAGGTAGAACAAAGCCCCGCAGCCCAGCGCGACGTAGATGGGCACGTAGAGCCAACGTGGAGCGCCGGTCCAAAGAACCCGGAACAGCACTCCCAGCAGCGCCCCGGACCAGATCACCCATAGCAGGAGCACGGCCTTGGGGCGCTCCAGGAGCGACCACGCGAGGGGTGTGTAACTGCCCGCGATCACCAACATGATGTTGGTGTGGTCCAGGCGCTTGAGGACCATCCTGGTCTTCGGCTCCCAATTGCCGCGATGGTAGACCGCGGACACGCCGAAGAGCAGCACGCCCGTCAAAGCGTAGATGGCGGAGGCGATCTTGCGATCTGTCGTCGGCGCCAGGGTCACCAGGACGATCCCTGCCGCGATGGCGAAAGGCGTGGCCACAGCATGTATCCAGCCGCGCCACCTTGGTTTGGTTGTGAGCAGCTCCGACATCGTTAAAGCGTAACCCGGCTCCGGATAAGTTACTGCTGAGTAATGCGTCTTGCGCTGGTTTTCGCCCGCCCAGGTGTGCCGACTGCCGGGCTTGGGAAGGTAGCCTTGGTGGTGCGCCTACGGCAGCGGTCCGGAGGTGTCGATTGTTGTTTGACTGAAGGGCGGGCTGCCAACCAGGGCAGCCGCCGTCGTCGTTTGTTTCGCTTTTTACGTGCTGTTCAAAGGAAGTCAGGTGAGTGTCCGGATGGAGTGGCCCGGCTTCCTCTATGGCTTCTACGAGCGCAAACTGCTCCGTTCGCTCGAGCAGGAGAAGATTCCCCGGCACATCGGCGTCATGGTGGATGGCAACCGCCGTTGGGCGCGGCAATTCAACGCCCCAACCAGCGAAGGCCATCAAGCAGGCGCGGACAAGATCCACGAGTTCCTCGGCTGGTGCCAGGAGCTTGGGGTCAAAGTCGTCACGCTGTACATGCTCTCGACGGACAACATGAGCCGCTCCGGTGAAGAGCTCGAACTGCTCATGGGAATCATCGCCAATACCCTCGACCGCTTGGATGACGACGCCAATATCTCGGTCCACGCCATGGGCGCGCCCGAACTGCTTCCGGACTACCTCGCCGAGCGGCTCAACAAGCTCACGGCCCGCACTCCGGTCCGCGAGCGGCTCCATGTGAACGTGGCCGTCGGCTACGGCGGACGGCGCGAGATCGTTGACGCCGTGCGGGAACTGCTCCACGATGCCGTCGCGCACGGCCGCGACATCACCGAGCTGGCCGATGAACTTTCAGTGGACGACATCTCGCGTTTCCTCTACACGCGGGGCCAGCCGGACCCCGACCTGGTGATCCGCACATCGGGCGAACAGCGCTTGTCCGGCTTCCTCATGTGGCAAAGCGCCTACAGCGAGTTCTACTTTTGCGAGGCACTCTGGCCCGCGTTCCGCAAGGTTGATTTCCTGCGCGCCCTGCGGGACTATGCCGGCCGCCAGCGCCGCTTCGGTTCCTGACACGGCGCCTTCCGCGTGCGCTGCCGTTTACGGGAAGTTCACATTCTGTCTTCACGAATCGCCGTTTGGGCTAACCGGAAATGTAATCGCACGGGAATACGTTATTCCCATCAGTAGGCAAACCGCCTGCTGATCGGGGAGGCCAGTAGATGGAGCGAATCATCGCACCAGTTACGTGGGGGGCCGCGCCCGGCCTTCCGGCCGAGCCGCCTCACGAATAAGCCGGGTTCGCCCGGGGCTGGAGTCGATGTGGCTATTTCTGAGCAACTGCCCGTAGTCGTTTCCGACGGGGAAAGTTCAGCTACCTCTCGCACCAAGCGGGCCAACAGTGGGCGGACTGCAAAGTCCGGGACCCCGACCGGCCGGAGCTATGTGATTGACACTTCCGTTTTGCTTTCCGATCCGCACGCCCTGTTGCGCTTCGCGGAGCACGAAGTCATTGTCCCGATCGTGGTCATCACTGAATTGGAAGGCAAACGCCACGATCCCGAATTGGGCTACTTCGCCCGCAAGGCCCTCAGGCTCCTCGATGACTTGCGCATTGAGCATGGCGGGTTGAATCAACCCATCCCGATCGGATCCGACGGCGGCACGCTGCGTGTCGAGATGAACCATGTGTCCACCGAAGTGCTGCCGGCAGGATTCCGCGGCGCGGACAACGACAGCCGCATCCTGGCAGTCGCCAAGAACCTCGCCAATGAAGGCCACAACGTCACGGTGGTCTCCAAGGACGTCCCGATGCGCGTCAAGGCCTCCGCCATGGGGCTGTTCGCGGACGAATACCGCAATGAACTCGTCAAGGACTCCGGCTGGACCGGCATGGCAGAGATCGAAGCCACCGAGGACGAAATCACCACCCTGTACGGGCACGAACCGGTGTTCATCCCGGCCGCGGCCGAGCTGCCCGTCAACACGGGCCTGGTGTTGCTCTCCAACCGGGGGTCAGCCCTCGGCCGCGTGGGCGCGGACAAGCAAGTGCGGCTGGTCAAGGGCGACCGTGATGTCTTCGGTCTGCACGGCCGCTCGGCGGAGCAACGGCTTGCGATCGACCTGCTCATGGATCCCAGCGTCGGAATCGTCTCGATCGGCGGCCGGGCGGGCACTGGAAAGTCGGCCTTGGCCTTGTGTGCCGGACTTGAGGCCGTCCTGGAGCGCCGGGAGCACCGCAAGGTGATCGTCTTCCGCCCCCTGTACGCGGTGGGTGGACAGGAACTTGGCTACTTGCCCGGTTCCGAGGCAGAGAAGATGAACCCCTGGGCGCAGGCTGTCTTCGACACCCTCGGTGCGCTCGTCAGCCAGGAAGTCGTCGAAGAAGTCATGGACCGGGGGATGCTCGAAGTCATGCCGCTGACCCACATCCGCGGCCGTTCGCTCCATGACGCCTTCGTGATCGTGGACGAGGCCCAATCGCTTGAGAAGAACGTGCTCCTCACGGTCATGAGCCGTATCGGCCAGAACTCCAAGATCGTCCTGACCCACGACGTCGCCCAGCGGGACAATCTCCGTGTCGGCCGGCACGACGGCGTCGCCGCCGTCGTCGAGACCCTCAAGGGGCACCCGCTGTTCGGCCACATCACCCTGACCCGCTCCGAACGCTCGCCGATCGCGGCTCTCGTGACGGAACTGCTTGAAGGGGCGGAAATCTAGGCTGCGTTTGCGCGGAGTGCCGTGGCCGGGTTCGCCTGGCCACGGCCATCCGCTGACACTCGGGCGCCCGCCACCGACGCCCGCTCACGTATGTCGGGTTTTTCACCGACGCGCGCTCACGTATGTCGGGTTTTTCACCGACGCGCGCTCACGTACCCAGGAACTTTGCTGCGGCTTCATGGCCTTCTACCCTTAGCCTCCAAACGGGCCCGATGAAGGAGTCTGAGGTGAGGCGAACGCGTTGGACTTCCACGACGTCGGTGCCCCATTGGCCGCGGTACCTGCCGTTGGGCTCATAGCCGAGGCCTTGGCCTTGCGCGTTTCTTGAGCCAGGAGCCGGTGGATACTGCCCTCAACGATGCGAAATTCTTCGCCTCCACATCCGGGCAGTCAATGAACTCGTCGTTGTGCCAGATGCCGAAGAGAAGCGTCCATGATTCCGAGGTCATTCCCGCACGGCAGCGCCAATACCATCGGGCCATATCGGCACCCATTTCGTCTGCTGGCAGTTCAGTCCAGGGGTTGCTGAAGGGCGACTGCCGACTCGATCGGTGTATATGTGAGCGGGGTTTGTCGGAGGGGGCGTATTGGTGAGCGGGGGTTTGTCGAAAGGGGGGTGTATGTGAGCGGGGGTTTGTCGGAGGGGGCGGTCTTACGAACGGGGGCCGATGTCCCAGCTGATGTGCTTCCGGACGTCGGTGAGGTTCATCGATTCGGCGAGGAACAGATCGTCCAGCATGTATTCGTCCACCCCCAGGATCCGCATCCAGTGCCCCTGGCCGGAGGTATCGCCGTCGAGCGATTGGCTGGAAACGCACACGCCCGTTCCTGAGTCCACGCGCAGGAGCGTGCGTCCGGGGAAACAGAGCGGCGTTGCCGCATCCGAAGGCACGTAGCTGGATCCGGGCGTCGCGATGGTTTCGAGGGCAGGACGCCCCTCGTGATCCACTTCCCGAATAGGGCCGAACGATACCCGGTTGGACTCGGGAAACTCCATCGGCACCGGCGCGTTCCCGGCGAGCTCGACAGGATCGAGGGCCGCTGCGAGCCGACCATTCCCAAAGGACGGTTCGCCGTAGGCCGCCTCGGGGCGCCGGCGGACCAAGCCGGCGGAGTCGTAAACGGGGGTCACTAAATGGGCCGGCAACAGCCAGGACTTGCGCTTGGAGCCAAGGTAAAGTCCGTCGCGGGAGTCGTTGATGCCCGTGGTGCTATGCAGCAACGCGCCGTCGACGGTTTCGAGCCTAAGCGCTCCCGGTCGACGCAACCAGGCGCGCACTGTGGCTTCTGTGTCGCGCGGCCGGTCCGCGTATTCGAACCTCAGGCTGGTCCATTTCCACGGGGAGGAACGGCAGAGGTTTCGGAAGGTGGAGGACATGTCGGCGTCGGGATTGCCTTGGATTTCTGCACTATAGCGCCCCATATCCACAGTCTAAGGGTGCGTGACCGGCGCAGCTTTGAGAAAACCGATAGCATCCGAGGGTGATCCGACGACTCGGCGAATTGTGGGGGACCAGTTTCCCGGCCTTCTGGCTGCTGCTCGCTGCTTGTGTTTACTTTGCGGTCATGGCCGCCCGCCTCACGGTCATCGACGTCCGCCACCATTTGCTGCCCAACCGGATCGTGTTCCCGTCCTATGCCATCGCCGGTGGGTTGCTGCTCGGCGCGGCGATAGCTGTCACCCTGGCCGGCGGAGCGGCAGGGAACCTCTATACCGGAGCGGCAGGGTCCGTGCCCGACGGCGGTGCCTCCTTCCTCGGGGTGCCCGCCTTGGGAATCGTGGCCGGGGGAGCAGTGCTGTGGGTGTTCTACTTCATCCTGCGCTTGGTGTACCCGCCCGGGATGGGCTTCGGCGACGTCAAATTGGCCGGTGTCCTCGGCCTTTACCTTGGTTATCTGGGGTGGGCGCATGTTTTCGCCGGAACGTTTGCGGCGTTCCTCTTCGGCGGCCTGTGGAGCATTGGAGTCTTGGCTGCCCGGCGGGGAACTTTGAAATCATCAATACCATTCGGGCCGTTCATGTTGGCTGGCGCCGCTGCGGCGATGTTTGCCCTGCCCGCGTGAGGATAGCCGTGAGCAAAGCGGAGCGAGAGACGGCGGTTTGAGCAGCATCGCCCGCTGTCATTCGGGCATCGCCGGTGGGATACTCGCCCTACTGGCGGATCCGATCCGGAAGCGGAGGCAGAGCTTGTTGGTGATGACTGTTTCAACGAAAGCGGGCTAGGCTGTGGCGGTCCCGGAATTCATCCGGCAAATCCGTGAGAAGATCGGCAACGACCCGTTGTGGCTACCCGGCGTCCGGGGCGTGGTCCTGGACGACGAGAACCGGGTCCTGCTTTGCCAACGGGCCGACAATGGCCGTTGGACCCTGATCACCGGAATGCTGGAACCAGGGGAACACCCGGCCCCCGGTTTGCTCCGCGAGATCTTCGAGGAGACTGCGGTCGTGGCGGAAACTGAGCGCATCCTGGCAGTGGGCGTGATCGGACCTGTCACGTATCCCAACGGAGACGTGTGCGACTTCCTGGATATTGCCTTCAAATGCCGCTATGTCTCTGGGGATGCCCGCGTCAACGACGACGAGTCAATCGCCGTCGGCTGGTTTGCCCTGGACGAGTTGCCTGACATCAGTGCCGGCCACCGCGAAACCATCCGGCTTGCCCTGGAACCGGGCTCCGCCGTCGCGTATCAGCGCGATTGACGGGCGGCGACGATCGCGCGGGCAGCGAAGAGGCATGCGGCGGCACCGCAGACAATAGCGCCGACGATGGTCCACCATTCGCCCTTGGCGGAGGCTATCGAGACCGCGAGAAGGCCGAAAAGGACTGCCCCTAATCCCCATCGAACTGCCGGGCTGATGTTCGCGGATTCTTCGGGCTCTGAACTCATGGGTTCCAGCCTAAGCCAGACGCCCGTACGCGGGACGTCACGGGGGGCCGCAACCTCCAAAGGTTGCAACCCCTTGTTGGCCGGGCAAGCCGACGCGCAATCCGACGTTCGGCCCAGTGGACATGCCCAGCCTTGCATTTGGGCAGTGGACATATTCCTCATATGTCCACTGGTCCGAGCCTGCGGCGGGCATGTCGCAGGGTCAGGGCCGAGCATGTCCACTCGTCCGAGCCAGGGCCGGACAACACAGGGGCGCCGCGACCCCCATAAGATTGCGGAGCCCATGTTGGCTCGGCCAGGCGATCATGAAATCCCACGTTCGGCCCAGTGGACATGCCCAGCCTTGCATCCCGGCAGTGGACATATTCCCCATATGTCCACTCGTCCGAGCCTGCGCGGGGCATGTCGCGGGCTCAGCGCCGAGCATGTCCACTCGTTCGAGCCAAGGCCGGGCATGTCGCGGGCTCAGCGTCGAGCATGTCCACTCGTCCGAGCCTGCGGGGGGCATGTCCCGCTCAGCGCCGGGCAAGCTCGCCGTCGTTGTCGCCCACCGGAACGACTGGACCCACCGGCTCGGACTCGGCCTCGGACTCAGTATCGACGGTCCCCTCGATAGTCCCCTCGGCGGAACCCTCAGAGGATCCTCCGATGCGTTCGGCTTCAAGGCGTTCTGCCTCCTCGCCCCCGACAGCCTCGCCCCGGGCCACCATTCCGGCGGTGTCGGAGAGCGCGATCTGCTTGAGGGTGATGGCGAGCAGGAGGGCGGCCGCGATGAACGGGATCAGATACCAGAACACCGGTGCCAGCGAATCGGCGTAGGCATTGATGATGGCGTCCTTGACCTGGACCGGCAGCTGGGCCAAGGTCTGCGGATCAAGCTTGCTGGTTGACTGTGCAGCCTGCGCAGCGGAAGCCCCGGCGCCCGTGAACGCCTTGGTGAGGGACTCGGCCAGCCGCGTGGTGAAGATCGAGCCGAAGACGGCAACGCCCAACGACGCCCCGACTTCGCGGAAGTAGTTGTTGGTGCTCGTTGCCGTGCCGATCTGCCCGGCCGGTACCGCGTTCTGGACCACCAGGACGATGACTTGCATGATCAGGCCCAGGCCTGCGCCGAAGATGAACAGCTGGATGCAGATGACCCAGATCGGAGTTGCCGCGGTGAGCGTGGTGAGCCACAGCATCGCAGCGATCGTGAGGCTCGCTCCAAGGATCGGGAACATCTTGTACTTGCCGGTCTTGGAGATGCGGATACCTGAGTAGATGGACGTACCCATGAGTCCAACCATCATCGGCAGCATGAGCAGGCCGGAGACTGCGGCTGAGGTACCGGAGGACATCTGGAGGAACGTCGGCACGAAGGCAATCGCTGCGAACATGCCCAGGCCCAGGGTGAAGCCGATGGCCGTTGCATTGATGAAAATCCGGTTCTTGAACAGGCTTAGCGGAATGATGGGGTCTTCGGCCTTGCGCTCCACGAGGACGAAGAGGAAAGCAGCAAGTACCATGCCGGCGCCGAAGGCCCACGTGAGCGGGGAGTCCCAGCCCTGGTCCTTCTTGCCGCCGAAGTCCGTGAAGAAGATCAGGCAGGCTGTCGCGGCGGACAGCAACAGGACTCCAAGGATGTCGATGCGCTTTTCGGCCTTCTTGTTCGGCAGGGTGAGGGTGAACCAGGCGATGGTGAAGGCCGCAAGGCCAACGGGGATGTTGATGTAGAAGGCCCACTCCCAGGTCAGGTGATCGACGAAGAAGCCGCCCAGGAGCGGCCCGGCCACGGCGGAGAGGCCGAAGATCGCACCGAGGGGACCCATGTACTTTCCGCGTTCCTTGGCAGGCACGATGTCCGCGATGATGGCCTGCGAGAGGATCATCAGTCCGCCGCCGCCCAGGCCCTGGATTGCGCGGAAGACCACGAAGCCCCAGAAGTCGGTGGCGAAGGCGCAGCCGATGGAGGCCGCCGTGAACAAACCGATGGCAATCAGGAACAGGTTCCGGCGGCCCAGGATGTCACCGAACTTGCCGTAGATCGGCATGACGATGGTGGTGGCCAGCAGGTAGGCCGTGGTGATCCAGGCTTGGTTCTCCACGCCGGCGAGCTTGCCGACGATAGTGGGCATGGCGGTGGACACGATGGTCTGGTCGAGGCTGGAGAGCAGCATTCCGGCGATGAGCGCAGAGAAGATGACCCAGATTCTTCTCTGGGTCAAGAGCAGCGGTGCTGCCGCTTTGGTTTTGAGAGTGGTACTCACGGTTGATCCTTCAGGGTTTCGGCGGGGTCGGTGTCCAGCGGTTGGGCGAAGATCTCCCGTGCTGCGTTGAGGTTCCGATCCAGTAATTCGCGGTACGGCCGGGTGTTCTCTTCGGAAAAGAACTGGTGGCTCGTCTTCTTGGTGACCGCGCCAAAGACCGCGGCGGCCATGATGATCCCGGGGTGGTCAGCGGTGAGGCCTTCCCGGGCGGCGATGAGTTCGGCGAACTGGCGCTCGCGGACTTCGCCTTCGCGGGTCAACCGGCCCAGGAGCTGGGGCTCGGCCGTGACGGCTGCGATGAGCTGGCGGATCTCCGAAGGGCTGACGGTGGACCGCTCGAGGACCGCCAGGGTGAAGTGGCGCAGCGCGGACAGCAGCGAGTCGGAGATTGTGCCGGCGCCACGGGCGGGGTTTCGGCTGAAGGCCTCCAGTGCCTCTTCGGGAAGCTCGTCGGAGAACGAGCCGATCACTGCGTCTTCCTTGGTGTGGAAGTAGTTGAAAAATGTCCGCCGCGATATTCCGGCCTCTTCGCAGGCTTCCTCGACGGTGAAGCCGCTGAGTCCGCGCTGGGCCGTCAAGGACCGTGCGACGGCGGTGATCGCCGCGCGGGTCTGTGCGCGCTTGCGCTCCCGGAGTCCGCCGTCGATAGTTGCACTATTTTCCACAGAGTGAAGTTTTGCACTTTTCTAGTCAAAGTGCAAGAAAGTATTCGTGAGTGAAAACGCCGACGGCGGCCGGCACCTTCCGTGGAGAAGGTGCCGGCCGCCGTCGGGCTGGCCAGCCGGGCTGGCGGGAAGCTAGGCCTTGTGGGCCGGGCGGGTCATGGTGGTGACGTCGAGAGCCTTGTCGAGCTGCTCTTCGCTCAGTTCGCCGCGCTCAAGATACCCAAGGGAGATCACGGCTTCGCGGATGGTCAAACCCTCGGCGACGGCCTTCTTGGCGATCTTTGCCGCTGCTTCGTAACCGATGAACTTGTTCAGCGGGGTCACGATGGACGGGGAAGCCTCGGCCAGGAAGCGGGCGCGCTCCACGTTGGCGGTGATGCCGTCGATCATCTTGTCGGCCATGACGCGGCTGGTGTTGGCCAGGAGGCGGATGGATTCGAGCAGGTTGGCAGCCATAACGGGGATGCCGACATTGAGCTCGAAAGCGCCGTTGGTACCGGACCAGGCGATGGCGGTGTCGTTGCCGATGACCTGCGCGCAGACCATGATCGATGCTTCGCAGATGACCGGGTTCACCTTGCCCGGCATGATCGACGAGCCGGGCTGGAGGTCCGGGATGGAGATTTCGCCCAGTCCCGTGTTGGGGCCGGAACCCATCCAGCGGAGGTCGTTGTTGATCTTCATGAAGGAGATCGCGATGTTGCGCAGCTGGCTGGAACCCTCGATGAGGCCGTCGCGGTTGGCTTGCGCTTCGAAGTGGTCGCGTGCCTCGGTCAGCGGCAGGCCGGTGTCGGCTGCGAGGAGCTCGATGACGCGCTCCGGGAAGCCTTCCGGGGTGTTGATGCCGGTGCCGACCGCGGTTCCGCCCAGGGGGACCTCGGCGACGCGGGGGAGGGCAGCGTTGATGCGCTCGATGCCGTAGCGGACCTGGGCGGCGTAGCCGCCGAACTCCTGGCCCAAGGTCACGGGGGTGGCGTCCATGAGGTGGGTGCGGCCGGACTTGACGACATCCTTGAACTCCACGGCCTTGCGGTCCAGGGAAGCAGCGAGGTAGTCGAGGGCCGGGATCAGGTCGTTGATCAGGGCCGACGTCGCGGCGACGTGGACCGACGTCGGGAAGACATCGTTGGAGGACTGGGAAGCGTTGACGTGGTCGTTCGGGTGGACAACTTTGTCGCTCCCGGCGGCCGCGAGGGCACGCGTCGCCAGCTCGGCGATGACCTCGTTGGTGTTCATGTTGGACGACGTACCCGAACCGGTCTGGAAGACGTCGATGGGGAAATCGCCGTCGTACTTTCCGGCGGCAACCTCATCGGCAGCGCTGGCAATCGCCTCGGCGAGCTCGCCGTCGAGCACTCCCAGTTCAGCGTTCGCGAGGGCCGCGGCCTTCTTGACGCGGGCCAGGGCTTCGATGTGTGCGCGCTCAAGCGTCTTGCCGGAGATGGGGAAGTTCTCCACGGCGCGCTGCGTCTGGGCGCGGTACAGGGCGTTCACAGGAACGCGAACTTCGCCCATCGTGTCATGTTCAATACGGAACTCGGCCGTGTTGGATTCTTGAGTGGAAGTCATGGGGCTAGCTTATGGCGAGCAGCCGCTTGACCGAAAACCGTGGAGCAAAGCTACGGCCGCCGGATGCCGCCCCGTCGGGGGCGGCCCGGCATCCCGCTTAGAGCTTGCCGATCCCGGAAACAAGCGCAGCGCGGCCTTCGTCCAGTTTGTAGGAAAGCCCGACGACGGCGGCCCGGCCGTCGTCGATCGCGTCGGAAATCACACGGGAACTGTCGGCCAGCCGGCGGGCTGTCTGCTTGACGTGCTCCACCACCATCTCGTTGACGTCCGTCTGCTCGTTGCGCATTGCCGTGAGGACGGAAGGCGTGATGCGCTCGACGAGGGAGCGGATGAAACCAGCTGGCATGTCCCCGGTCTCGACGGCACTCTTGGTCGCGGTCACGGCGCCGCAGCTGTCGTGGCCAAGAATCACGATGAGCGGAACACGCAGCTGGGAGATGCTGTATTCCAGTGAACCGAGGACGGCGTCGTCGATCACTTGCCCGGCCGTGCGGACCACGAAGGCATCGCCCAGGCCGAGGTCGAAGATGATCTCAGCGGCCAGGCGGGAATCCGAACAACCGAAGATCACGGCAAACGGATGCTGGTCCTCGACCAGGGAATGCCGGCGGGAAGCGTCCTGGTTGGGGTGCAACGATTCCCCGGCGACAAAGCGTTCGTTTCCTTCGCGCAGACGGCGCCAGGCAAGGGCAGGAGTCAGATAGGTAGCCACGGCGCTACTTTACGGCTTAGCGGTGGCTGGCTGCGAAACTGTGTCGCCCGGCTTCGTGCCCGTGTCCGCGGAAGCGACAGGAGCTGCGTCCATTGCCTTGACCACGGCTGCGGCCAAGGTGGAGAACTCGTCCAGTCCTGCGCTGCCGCTCAGGATGATCGTGGTGCCCCGGTAGTTCAGGACCATGCTGCGGTTGCCCTTGGCCGTGTCATGGAGCTCCCAGTCGTGGCCGCCGGCACTGCGCGTGCCGGTCACCGGAGCGCTGCCGGTCTGCTGGAAAATCCAGGTCGGATTGGCCTTGCGGGTCTGGACAATTCCGATGAACGCCTGCTTGGGAGTCACGTATCCGACCTCCCATGTGGGTACGCCATCGCCGGTCCCGGATACCCAGCGGGCGTAGTTCGGACTAAATGTGTCGCCGGTATCCGGCGCCACAGGTGTGAAACCCGCCACATCTTTCGCGTTGGCTGCGGTTGCGGCCACATCGACGTTGGGCCGGTAACCGTTGCTCTTCGGTGCCGGATTCATGAGCACGATCGGCAGGAACGCCAGCACGCAGAGGAGCAACGCGATGAGCATGCCAATGACCGAGGCGTTGGCCCTTTTGGCTGCTTTCGCCGCGATAACGGGCTTGACGGCGGGCCGACCGGCGTCGTCGGTGCCGGCTGCGCCGGTGCCTCCGTTGTCGGAGGGGGCGGCGGCAATTGCTTTGTCCTGCGTTTCACTCACGCTTCAATAGTCTCCTATCCAAGCGGCTAATACACATCGGCGGGTCCGCGCAAGGGGCGTTCCGGGAGTTGGTCATCCCATGACCATGCCGCCCCGCCCCGACTATGATCTCTTGTAGAGGAATCATTCAGGCCGCCAAGCGCAGCCATTCCTGGTCCCACGAATCGCGTCATCGAAGAAGAGGTTCACGTGTCTCCAGCGCCAATGTCCCAGAAGTATTCCACGATTTCGCCGGCGCTCGCCGTCGGGACCGATGAGCCGGACCGCAACCTGGCCCTCGAACTTGTCCGGGTTACCGAAGCTGCCGCCATTGCCGGCGGCCACTGGGTTGGTTTCGGCGATAAGAACAAGGCAGACGGCGCCGCCGTTGACGCCATGCGCTCCTTCCTCCACACCGTCCATTTCAACGGCGTCGTTGTCATTGGCGAGGGTGAAAAGGACGAAGCCCCCATGCTCTTCAACGGCGAGCACGTCGGTGACGGCACCGGACCGGAGTGCGACGTCGCCGTCGACCCCATCGATGGAACCCGCCTGACTGCCCTGGGCATCAACAACGCCCTCGCCGTGCTGGCAGTCGCCGAACGCGGCACTATGTTCGATCCCTCGGCCGTGTTCTACATGGAGAAGCTCGTCACGGGTCCCGAAGCCGCCGACATGGTGGACCTGCGCCTGCCGGTGAAGCAGAACCTGCACCTGATCGCCAAGGCCAAGGGCGTCAAGGTCAACCAGCTCAACGTCATGATCCTGGACCGCGACCGCCACCGCCCGCTCGTGGAGGAAATCCGCGAAGCCGGTGCCCGCACCAAGTTCATCATGGACGGCGACGTTGCAGGCGCCATCGCCGCCGCACGTTCCGGCACGGGCGTCGACGCCCTGATGGGCATCGGCGGCACCCCCGAAGGCATCGTTGCCGCGTGTGCCATCAAGTCCCTCGGCGGTGTCATCCAGGGCCGTCTGTGGCCCACGAGCGACGACGAGAAGCAGAAGGCCATCGACGCCGGACACGACCTCGAGCGGGTCCTCTCCACGAATGACCTCGTCACGAGCGATAACTGCTACTTCGCAGCCACCGGCATCACCGACGGCGACCTCCTCAAGGGTGTGCGCTACTCCAAGGACAAGGTCCTGACCCAGTCCATCGTGATGCGCTCCAAGTCCGGCACCATCCGCTTTGTGGACGGCGAGCACCAGGCCAGCAAGTGGGAAGGCTACGCCCGCAAGTAAGACCCAGCCTTCCTCCCGCGCGAACTGGCAGCAAATGCCCTCTACATCGAATTTTGGAGGCATTTGCTGCCAGTTCGCGTTAAGCCGCGGAATCCGTCCTGTGGATAACTCAATTTAGGACTCGAAGCCGGGCAAGAATTGAGCATGTCCCGGACTCCGATGCCCCCGCACCTTCCAAACGGTTCCTTTCCGGCGTCGGCCGCTGGGACCCTCGGATTGAGCCAGAAGCAGTTGCGCCGCGACGGCATTCTCACGCTGTCGCGGGGACTGCGCCTGCCGCTGAACAGCACGGGGACGGTGGCGGAACACTTGCGGGGTTATACCGACCTTGATTCGGAGTGCTGCCTTAGCCATGGCTCCGCGGCGCGGATCCATGGCATCAGTTTGTCCAAAGCCCTCGAAGAGGATTGGCGGATCCACTTGGCCCGCCCGGGAGAGCGGTGGAAACCGCGGAGACGGAATGTCGTAGGGCACCAACTCACGTTCAAACCGGGTGAAGTGATAGAGCTCGACGGCGTCCGGCTCACCTCGCCTGCCCGGACGTGGCTGGACCTGGCCCAATTGATGAACATCGACGACACTGTCGCGGCGGGCGACTCGATCGTCGTCGAGCACGGCGAAAACCATCCCAGGCCGCGCGAGGCCTTGGCAACCATTGACGATTTGAAGGCGATGGTTGCAGCCCACCCGGGAATGCGAGGGGTCCGCAAGGCGCGGCTGGCCCTTGATCTGGTCCGGGTCGGCGCGGATTCGCCGCAGGAAACGCAAATGCGCCTCATATTGCTGCATGCAGGTTTGCGTGAGCCCGTGCTGAACCACGTCATCTTCAACGCGTGGGGCGCTCCCGCTGTGTGGCCCGATGCCGCTTACGTCAAGGAGCGGGTCGCCCTCCAGTACGACGGGCGGCATCATGGGGAAGCTGAGCAGTACCAGAGGGACATCAGGCGCCAGTCGCTAACGGAACGGCTGGGTTGGCGCGAAGTCCGGGTCCATCATGAGGATTTGCTCGGACCCCGGCCGGAAGTGGTGGAGAAAGTCCGCCGGGCGTTACGGACTGGCCGCGAGTTGGCAGCAGATGCCCGCAGAATCGGATTTTGAGGGCATCTGCTGCCAGTTCGCGCGTCAGAAAGAGCGTCAGCGGAGCTTCTCGCGCAGCTTCCGGGCCAGTTGGTAGGCGCCGTAGCGGAACTTGTTGACGGGAAGGTCCCATGTTCCCGGGTAGGCGATCTCGCGGCCCCCGAAGGACTTCTTGAAGGCAGTGAATCCGGCCCACTTGTGGTCAGGCTCGTCCTCCGGGGCCACGCCCCACAGGTCGACGTGCTTGAGCCCTTTCTCCTTGGCGTCCGCCATGAGCGTCACGAGCAACGGAATGCCCGCGCTGAGCTTGCGGTGCGTGTCATCGAGCGCCGCGTGGGCGTAGGTGCGCGTGTCGGCGGAGTCGTACGTCAGGGCGGCCGCTATGGGCTCGCCCTCGAGTTCGGCGATGAACAGGGTGCCGGCACCGGCCGGCATGAGGGAGCGGGCCACGGAGCGTAGATAGTCGTCGCTCTGGGGCTTGAAACCGTTTCGTGCGGCCGTCATGTGCAGGAAGTTCAGGAGCACTTCGATCTCTTCAGGATCCTGCGAGGACCGGAAAGTGACACCCTTCTTGTGGATGTTGCGGTACAGGTTCCGGTTGGTGGGCTTCATGCCCGCGAGGACGTCCTTGAAATCGCCGTCCAGGTCCACAATCCAGCTCAATTCCGGCTGCTGGTTGGACGGCGCAGGCTGCATGCCGCGTTCCCGCAGTACCGCGCCGGCGCCGGCGGCTTCGAACCCGGCGGTGACGGGTTCCATCCGGACAAACACCGCCTTGCTGCGGCGCGCGATCGCCACCAGTGCTGCTACGGCTTCGTCGAAGGCTTCCAGCGAATCGGCCACCGGTCCGTAAGGGGTGTAGATGACTTTGCCGGCGGGGTTTCTTTCCTCCACGGCGAGGAAACGCCACCCCGGCCCGGACTCCTCATGAACGGTACGGCCGATGGATCGCTGGAAGGACGCCCAGGCGGGCGTCTGCAGGAAGTACTCCACCGCTTAGTTCCCCAACCCTGTTGTGACGGCAAAGGCGATGCTGGTTCCCGTCGCACCGACAACCGGGTGCACCATGACAGGCTCTTCGGATGCCGGGATGAACGCACTCCCGCCGCGTTCCACTGCGAGCTCGCTCTTGGGGGAGTCGAGCACGACGGAACCGGAAACCACGACGACGACGGCGGGACCCGCCTGCGCCATCGGCACCGGTTCCGCTCCGGGAGCCAACTCGATGCGCTGGAGCTGGAATTCCCGGAACGGCGGCACATACAGATCCTGGCCGAATCCGGAGGTCCTGGGCTCGATGCGCGGTACGCCGAGGGAAGCGAATTCGATGGTCTTCAGGAGTTCTGGAACGTCGATGTGCTTGGGGGTGAGGCCGCCACGGAGCACGTTGTCCGAAGCCGCCATCACCTCCACGCCGAGGCCTTTGAGGTAGGCGTGGACGTTTCCGCCCGGAAGGTACACCGATTCGCCCGGGGACAGGAAAACAAGATTCAAGAGCAAGGAAATCAGGACACCGGGATCGCCCGGGAACTCGCTGTTGATGTCCACCAACGTGGAGAGTTCCGCGGCGTGCTGACCCATCGGCGCGCCCGACTTCAGGATGGAAACCACCTGATCCGTCGCCGCGGAGACTGCATCCCCGCCGGTAATCAGCCGGGTGAAGGCGGCCTTGAGTGCCGAAGGCTCGTCGGAGCCGGAGAGGTCCGCGATGACTCCGGTGATGACGTCAGGAACGTCGAGGGCGGCAAGGTCCAGCAGGCTCGCGAGGTGCTCGAAGACGCGCTGCGAATCGGCGGCCGGACG
Organism: Arthrobacter sp. NPDC080031; assembly: GCF_040702485.1. Lineage (NCBI taxonomy): Bacteria > Bacillati > Actinomycetota > Actinomycetes > Micrococcales > Micrococcaceae > Arthrobacter > Arthrobacter sp. NPDC080031. The sequence continues at coordinate 93,942 of NZ_JBFBLA010000003.1, read as the reverse complement.
GAAACCGCACAGGGCGTGAAACGGGGTCAGCGCGAAGATCATCTCCGGCTTGTGGTTGTCGTCGCGGTAATTGCGCTCCGGTGCGTCCGCCGCCAGGCCTGCGGCATTTTCCTTCGCGAACCCGTCCCTGGCCTGCTGCTGGCGCGGGTGGACCTGCAAGGACAGGGGCTTGTCCGCCGCAAGGAGCTTGGTGAGGAACGGCAAGCGGGGACCGAATTCGGCCAGGCTGGCCTCACCAAGGAAGTGCACGGGATCCACGCTGATCAAGGCGTCCAGGGCGACGGAAGACCCGTCCGGACGGATGGCCACGGACGGCGAGTCCGGGTGCGCTCCGATCCACAACTCCGCCTCCGGACCGCCCGAGGCGGGCCTTCCCAGCAGAGTGGCGATCGCCGTCGTCGATCCCCATGCATAGGGGCGGAGAACATTCTCAAGCTGGTACACGGCAGGGGATCCTTGTCATTGCGGGAGGGTTCATTCGGGGACGCCGGGGATGACCTCTGAGCGGCTGCCCGGTCTCCTAGCGGCTGCTGCGGGCGGAGACGTTCGCGGTGGAAAAGACTTCGGCGACCTTGTCGCGGAGCCTGGCCCCTTTCTCGGTGGCGGTGTTGTTGAGCTCCTGGGCGAATTCGAGCAGCTCGCCGCGAAGCCGGACGGCCAGCTCGTCGGTTCCGGACGCCAGGATGCGCACTGCCAGGAGGCCGGCGTTGCGGGCGCCCCCGATGGAGACGGTGGCCACGGGAACGCCGGCGGGCATCTGAACGATGGACAGCAAGGAATCCATGCCGTCCAGGGTCTTCAGCGGGACCGGGACGCCGATGACGGGCAGCGGGGTGACGGATGCGAGCATGCCCGGCAAGTGGGCCGCACCGCCTGCTCCGGCGATGATGACGCGGATGCCGCGCCCATGGGCGTTCTGCCCGTAGCGGATCATTTCCGTGGGCATGCGGTGGGCGGAGACCACGTCGGCTTCGAAGGGGATGCCGAATTCGGCCAGGGCGTCCGCCGCAGCTTCCATGACAGGCCAGTCGGAGTCCGAGCCCATGACGAGTCCGACGATCGGGGTTGCGTTCGCCGCACCGGCGTTTTCGGCATCCATGTTTTCTGCGCTCATGCACTCTCTCCGGAGGTGGTCTCGGCCGGCATGCGGCCGTTGCGGATGATATCGGCCACTACGGTGGCGCGGTGTCGGATCGAGTCGACGTCTGCCGTCGAGTTGCCGACGAGGTTCACGTGCCCGATCTTGCGGCCGGCCCGCACGGACTTGCCGTAGCAGTGCACCTTTGCGGCCGGTTCGTAGGCGAGGGCCTTGGGGTAGGCGCTGAAGAGATCCTCGTTGTCGCCGCCCAGGAAGTTCTTCATGACAACCACGGCGCCCAGGGCGTCGGTGGCACCGAGCGGGAGGTTGAGGACTGCGCGCAAATGCTGTTCAAACTGGCTGGTGACCGAGCCGTCCTGCGTCCAGTGGCCGGTGTTGTGCGGCCGCATGGCGAGTTCGTTGACCAGGAACCCGACTCCGACGCCGGGCGTTTCGAAGAGTTCCGCCGCCATGACGCCAGTGACGCCGAGTTCATTGGCGATCCGCAGCGCTGCTTCTTCGGCTGCCGCGGCTACCTCCACGGGAATGTCCTGGGCCGGTGCAATGACTTCGTCGCAGACGCCGTCCACCTGGACAGTGTGGACAACGGGCCAGGCGCGGGATTCGCCGCCGGGGGTCCTCGCAACGAGCGCGGAAAGCTCGCGGCTGAAGTCAACCTTCTCTTCGGCCAACAGCGGGCTCATGGCTTCGAACCAGTCCGTGGTGCTCCGGGCATCGTCGGCGGAATGGACGATGCGCACGCCCTTGCCGTCATAGCCCCCGCGGGGGGTCTTCAAGACGATCGGCCAGCCGGTCTGCTCGCCGAAAGCCACGAGGTCTTCGACGCCGTGAACGGCAGCCCACGCCGGGTTGGGGAGCCCTAAGCGGTCGATCGCGGCGCGCATCACGAGTTTGTCCTGCGCGTGCACCAGGGCATCGGGGCCGGGCTGGACGTTGACTCCGGCCTCGATCAGCGCCCTCAGGTGCTCGGTGGGGACATGCTCGTGGTCGAACGTCATGACGTCCAGGCCCTCCGAGAACTCAAGGAGCGCTGCGAGGTCCTTGTAGTCGCCAATGGGAGCCGTTGCCACGGCCTGGACCGCGGAAACGTCCTCACTTTCGGCAAGGACCCGGAGTTCAAAGCCAAGGGCGGTTGCGGCCGGGGCCATCATTCGTGCGAGCTGGCCGCCGCCCACCACGCCAATTACAGGAAAAGTCACAAGGTTCAGCCTACCGAACCAGCAGCTGGTTCCCAGATTCCGCCCGCCGCCGGGTCCTCGGCACCCCGTTCGAGGCCCTAGGCACGGAACAATTGGGCAAGCTCCAAGAAATCGGAGCTAAAATGGAGGCTTCGGCCCTTCGGCCCCTAGAACAACGGCCATGGAGGGTCATGATCAACACACTTGCAGATCGCATCCGCGGGCTCGCCTCGCTCTTTTGGCGCGAAGTAGCCAAGTTCGGCGCTGTCGGCGGTGTTGCGTTCGTCATAGATAACGGCTTGACCTACTATCTCATGCACGGCCCGATGTCGGACAGTGAGGCGAAGGCCCGCTTCGTCGGCGCCACCGTGGCCACGGTTTTTTCCTGGATCGCCAACCGCTTCTGGACCTTCCGCCACCGCCGCCAGGCGAATGTGGCACGCGAGTTCGTGATGTTCATCATCATCAACGGCATTGGCATCGGCATCTCCACCGGCCTGACCGCGATTGCCAAATACGGCATGAACATCCAGGACAAGAACGTCCTGTTCGCTGCCGGAGTCGTCGGCATCCTGGTTGCCACCGTTGTGCGCTTCTTCGCCTACCGCTTCCTGGTGTTCAACCAGGAGCTCGACGAAGAGCCGGCCTTCTCGCATGACCACGAGATCATCGAAGCCCACCACAGGGCCAAGGCCAAGGCCATGCATGCCGCTAGCGCCGCGGCTGACTCCGATGATGGCGAAGGCGCAGTCAAGCGCCGCTGATGCGCTCGTTGTCCAGCAGGTGCTGGGTGACGACAACGTCCGGGTGCACCAGGACTACTGATCCATCGTTGTTCCATGCACCCAGTGCGTCCGCGAGGGCCGACTCCAAACCGTCGGCAGCGCGGACCAAAAGGCGAACGTCGGCGTCATGTTCCTTGGCGAAGCCGTCCAGCAATTCACCGTGCGAGTGTCCGGTTTCAGGGCGCCGCAGAGCTGGCATTGCCGCGTCCGGTTCGGCGTGCGCCATGAACACGTCGCCGTGCGAGCGGACTTCAGCCGCGTAGTCCACGACGCCGGGCGGCAGTTCTCCAGGCCAGCGCATCGCGAGTGCCGCGAGCGGCACGGCGACGACCGCGTCAAAGCCGGCTCCCGCGCCGACGTCGGGGGTGTCTGTGACAAGCAGGTCTGCGTTGCCGCCGTCGAGCACCAGCTCCATCCCCAGCTGCCACGCGGCAAGCGCCCACACGAGGGATTTCCAATGGGCCGGCAGGTCCAGGCGAAGGCTCATGCCGGGTTCGGCGTCGAACTCGTCCTGGAGCAGGTTGCTGGTCTTGGCCACCCAATTGTCCAGGACCCGTCCTGAGAGCTCAACCCGTTCGGCGTCCGGCCCGTACCAGGTCAGGCGCGGGGAGGTGGCGTGTCCGGAACGCAGGGCTGCCATCAGGTTCATCGCGGGGGTGCTCATGGCTACATCTTGCCACGGGGCGCCCGGCCGGCGCCGGGCCGTGTGAATTGCAACACACAGTGGCAAGGGGTGGTGGCAGTGCGGCGCTCGTGGGGTCAAGTAATTTCCCTGAAATTCAATGAAAATACATCTCAAGTGAGGTGAAGCTTCCGTTTTTGCGCTGGGGCGCGCGGACGGGGCGGAAAAACCGCGGGCGTGGCGTGGCGGTAGTTAGTGCGGAAAGTTGATTATTATCCCGGCGCGGCTTGACTGCACGGTAGTTACACGCGTGTAATTAGATATCGAACGCCGCTGCGGGAGTATCGGGTACACAACCGAGTACCGAATGAGCACGGCAGCAGCTGCACACATCAGGAGGGACGCCATGGGGCAAGCGTTGCGTATCCAGGAAGATGCAGTCGTCGCGGAATATGCGTCGGTGAAGTACCGGTCGCGCGAAGTTCCGGGGGATTGGTATGTTGACCCGGCAGATCCGCAGGCGGCGGACCGCTATATAGAGACCACCAGGGAGTCGCTGGAAGACGAGGCCACAGCCTTTCTTGCTGCGCACGAGGCTCTCGTAGGAGGCACTCCGGCTGATCCGGAGGACGATCTCGACGATCCTCCCATGGAGCTGCGCCGTCCGCTCGACAACCCGGCCCAGCCGGTGTGGATCGGACTTCCGGGCCAGGGGGACTTCGACGACGAAGGCGAACTTGGCTGGCAGACTGACGCTTTGTGCGCCCAGACGGACCCGGAGGCGTTCTTCCCCGAGAAGGGCGGCTCCACCCGGGATGCCAAAAAGGTTTGCGGTGCGTGCAATGTCCGTTCGCAGTGCCTTGAATACGCACTCGCCAACGATGAACGTTTTGGTATCTGGGGCGGGCTCTCCGAGCGTGAACGCCGCAGGCTGAGGAAGCGAGCGGTCTGATTCTCAAGGCAGTACACGTTACCGCCGTCGTCGTCTCGCATGACGGCGGTAACTATCTCCCCAGAACCCTGGCGGCTCTGCTGGACCAGACGCGTCCGGCAGATGCCGCCATTGGCATTGATACGGGCTCCCGCGACAAGTCCGCCGCGTTGCTGGAGCGGGCTCTCGGCAAGGCCAATGTCACCAGCACTGGCGAACACAAAGTAGGTTTCGGTGCGGCCGTCATGGCCGGCCTGGCCCGTTCCGCTCCTTCGCAGGAGCAGGGGACGGTGGAATGGATCTGGTTGTTGCACGACGACGCCGCTCCCGCCCCGGACGCACTCGCCGAGCTGCTTCAGGCAGTCGAGCGCGCTCCTTCGGTCACCGTGGCCGGCTGCAAGCAGTTGGCCTGGGATGCCGAACGCAGGCTCATCGACGCCGGCCTGTCCACGAGCCGCTGGGCCGAACGGCTGACGCTCATTGAAGCCGACGAACTCGACCAGGGCCAGTACGACGGGCGTACGGACACTTTCGCGGTGAATTCCGCAGGCATGCTGATCCGCCGCGACGCCTGGGAGCAGCTGGGCGGCTTCGACCCCGCGCTTCCGGGCGTCGGAGACGACGTTGATTTCTGCTGGCGCAACTGGCTTGCGGGCAACAGGGTAGTGGTTGTTCCGGCGGCTCGCATGTTCCATGTTGAGCACCGTCCCCACAGCCTCGCGACACCCGCGGCTGAACGCAAGAGCCAAGTCCATTTGAGGCTCACCCACGCTTCGCCGTGGAAGGTTCCGCTGCACGCGCTCGGCGCGTTGCTCGGGAGCATCGTCAGGCTCGTCTTGAGCATCCTGGTCAAAGAACCCGGTCACGGCATTACCCAGCTTGGCGCGACCGTTGCTGCGCTCGGCCGCCCCGGTGCGATTTGGCGTTCCCGGCGGAACGCGGCCCGGACGCGACGCGTGCCACGGTCAATGGTCAAGGGCCTGCAGACTCCGCGGCGTGAGGTCTGGGCCCACCGCCGCTCCCTCGTCGAGGCGATTGGCGCAGACGAATTCCAGGAGACGGATTCCCTCGCTCCGGAACCGAGCGGCGACGCCGGTGACGATTTCGCAGCCCTCGCAACGAACGAACGGGGTTGGATCGGAACGGGCGCTGTGGCCGCCGCGTTTGTTGCGCTGGCAGCTTCCATCGTGGGGCTGTTGGGGCTCCTGGGGGCAGGCGCGGTCACGGGCGGAGGCCTCTTGCCGTTGTCCGCCGCGGGCGACATCTGGCGGTCCGCGTCCACTTGGTGGATTGGCTTGGGTGCAGGCCTCCCCGGACATGGCGATCCCTTCGCCTACATCCTGTGGCTTGTGTCCTTGCTCGGGGGAGGCAACTCCAGCACGGCCATCGTGTGGCTGTTGTTGCTCGCGATGCCCCTGGCAGGCCTGGGCGCCTGGTTTGCCGCGGGCGCGATGACCACCCTGCGCCGCTACCGTTTCATTGCGGCACTGATCTGGGCCGGGGCTCCGGCCCTCCAAATCGCACTGAACCAAGGAAGGGCCGGCGCCCTCGTAGCCCACGTCGCGATGCCCCTGCTGGTGCTGGCCCTCCTCCGGGCCACCGGATCGGCCCTGGGGCCGGGCACTACGTCGGAGCAGCAACAGCATCACCTTCGGCCCCAGGCATCCGGCTACGCCGCAGCCAAGCCGCTGACGGGCAAGCCGGGCGTCAACGGCACTCCGTCGTGGACGGCGGCCGCCGCGGCCGGCCTGGCGCTGGCCGTGGTGACGGCCTCTGCACCCTCCCTGCTGCCTCCCTTTGCAGTCCTCATTGTCTTTTGCGGCATCGCCTTGGGGCGGCGCGGGCGGACCATTTGGTGGTCACTCCTTCCGAGCGCCGCGCTCTTTGCACCGTACGTCCTCTCGGTCCTTGAACGGCCCCGCAGCCTGCTGGCCGATCCCGGCCTCCCGCTGGGGTTCGAAGCCGCACCGTTATGGCAGCAATTGCTTGGCCAACCCTTGAAATTCGACGTCAACGGCGGTTTGGCCGGCTTGGGACTATTCGGCCCGTCGGGTATTCCGTGGGCGCTGGCGCTTGCCCTGCTGCTCGGTGCCCCGGTCCTGCTCCTGTCAATTGCCGCGCTCTTCGTGCCCGGACGACGATCGCGCGTCACGCGTTTCCTCTGGGCCGGGGCCTTTTTGCACCTCGCCTGGGCATGGCTCGCCGGACACGTGGCAACCGGCGTCGACGGCAACCTGCTCGTCGCCCCTTTCACGGGGCCGGCAGTTTCCGCCGCCGGGTTCGCGTTCCTGGGAGCGGCGCTGATCGGCGCCGACAACCTCCTCCAGCTGAAAACCACGGCAGAGCACGGCCGCCCGGTCCGGCGCGCGGCAGTGCGAATCGTCTCCGCTGCAGCAACGCTTCTCCTCATTGCCGGCCCCCTGGCCAGCATGGGCCTGTGGGCAACCCAGAACGTGCTGGGCAGCGCAGACACCTCGGCTTCGGCCAGCGGGGCACTTGGCACGCCGCGCCTGGTCCAGCCCTCAGGGCAGGGCACCTTGCCGGCCACCGCCGTCGACCACGGCCAAGGCCCGGCACAGACCCGTACGCTGGTCATCACTGCCGGTGAGAACGGTGGCTACACGTCATCCCTCATGCGCGGAGCCGGCACCACATTGGACTCGCTCTCGACTATTGCTGCGGGTCGCTTCATCGTGGGATCACCCGGACAGGAACGCCTCGTAGCCGACGACGACGCTACCGCATCCATCCGTAAGGCCGTTGCGACGATTGTCGCGGGAACAGGCGTAGACCCCCGGCCCGGCCTTGAGCAGCTCGGTGCCGGATTCGTGGTCCTGAAGTCAGCCGACACCGCTGCGCAGCTGACGGCCAACCGGATCGATTCCGTTCCCGGCCTGGTGGCTGTGGGCAAAACCGATTCGGGGTGGCTGTGGCGGGTCACGCCGCTCAACCAGGCCGCCGCAGCCGACGCCGAGACCGCGCACCGCGTCAGGGTGGTGGATGCCAAGGGTGCCGTTGTTGCACTCCTGCCCTCCTTCGGAACCTCTGCCGCCGGCAACATCCCGGCAGGCGGGGACGGACGCCGGCTAGTGCTCGCTGAGCGGGCAGACGCCGGTTGGAGCGCTTGGCTGGACGGCCGCCAACTGAGCCCGACGACGTCCGGATGGGCCCAAGCATTCACCTTGCCGTCTACAGGCGGCCAGATCGAGATCCGCTACACCACCGTTTGGGAGCCCTGGCTCAGCATTCTTCAGGCCGTAGTGATTGGATTGACCGTCCTGCTGGCCATCCCCATGCCTGCCCGCAGGCCGCAGGCCAGCCTCCTGAAGGAACAAAACTCCCTCCGTAAGGAGTACAGCAGTGTCTGACAACCAAGGCCCGGCACCCGAGGCCAGAGCAGGGTCGGGGAAGCGCAGCCAGCGCAAAGCCGGGAACAAGAACAAGGCCGTCGTGTTGGGAGCGCTTTCGGCGACTTTGCTCCTTGCTGCCGGGGCCGGGATGGTATCGGCGGCATCCATCCTGGCGGCCCCGTCGGGAAGCAAAACGCTGGACATGTCCCTCGCGGATGTCCCGGCGGGCGGGACAACGGCAGTGTGTCCGGCACCTCCCCGGCTCCCCGAGGGAACCGCCGCAGGCACCGACAGCCAGTTCAGCCCTGTTTCGCGTTCGGCGAAGAGCTTCGTGGATGCGATGGTGCTCAGTGACGCCTCCGGGTCCGTTCCCGGGAGCAACCTCTCCTCGCTGGGAGGCTCAGGGATCGCGGAGATTGCCAAGCCCCCAGCCGCCGCCCAGCCCCCGTCGTCGGGGCCTCCGGTGCTGAACGCCGGCGTCGTTGCCCAGAGGCCCACGGGCGACGTCACCGTGGTGGGCGCCGATCCCGTCAGCGGCCAGAAGGCCGCGGTGGCGGGTTTGATGAGCTACACCGCGGGCGACGGCGACCTCCGCGGAATGGCTGCGGCACCCTGCCAGCAGCCGGTCAACGATGCGTGGCTCCTGGGTGCAAACACCGCCCTGGGGCGAACGGCGGTTTTGAACATCAGCAACGCCTCGGGCACGCCGGCTACCGTCAATCTCGAGCTGTTCGGTCCCCGTGGACCGATCCAAGCCCCGGACAGCCGCGGCTTGCTGGTCTCGCCGGGCGCTACCCGGTCCATCAACTTGGCCGGACTGGCCCCGAACGAGGGCCAGCTCTCGGTGCATCTGCGCAGCAACGGCGGCCCGGTGTCGGCAACCATCCAGCAGAGCGTTCTCCGGGGCCTCACCGCCGGTGGTGTCGAGCTCATTACGCCCGGTGCCGGAGCAGCCGACACCCAGGTCATGACCGGGGTGGACGTCCAGGATCCGGCCGCTGTGAAGTCACTCGCGGACAAGCCCGGATTTGCCGACGTCGTACCGGCCCTGCAGATCACCGTCCCCGGTCCTGTGGACGCCGTCGTGGACGTGCGTTTGTTCGGACCGAACGGCCAGCGAGCTTTGCCCGGCGGGGGAGCGGTGACCGCCAAAGCGGGTTCGGTTACAGAAGTGCCGCTCACGGGCGTTCCGGCCGGCATGTATACCGTCAGCGCCACTTCGGATATTTCCTTCGCAGCGTCCTCCCGCGTGACGCGGGGGCTCAAGGCCGAGGATCCCGTTGATTTCGCCTGGTCTCCGGCCGCGGTCCGTTTGGGCAGCCAGCACGTGATCGCGGTTCCCCAGGGCGGAACCCGCTTCCTGAGCTTCGGCGTGCCGACGGGCCGGGCCACGGTCAGCTACACGCCGGTCACCTCGGACGGCAAGGTACACAAGGCGCAAACGGTCGATATCGCGGGGGGAACCACCGCGGTGATCGGCGTTCCGGACAAGTCCGACGGCGCCGCGGTCTCGGGCTACATCGTCTCGGCGGCAGGTGACGCGGCCTACGGCGCGCTGGTGCTTGGCCAAGGCGAGCAGGCCGGCGTTTCGGTCGTGGCCATCCAGGATGGCGCTGCGGGCCACGAAAAAGTACAGGTTACGCTGGGTTACTGATACCGACGGCGGTAAACGGGGTCCAGGGTCTCCGGCGGCACTCCGAGCATCTCGGCGGTATACTCGACGACCACGTCGTGGACCAGGTCCTGGAGGTCCTCGCGGCCGCCGGTCGTGTGCTCGACGACGCGCCGATAGATGGTGATGACGGGTCCTGCGCCGTGGGCTGCCGGGGTGTAAGAACCCAGCGGTGCCGCGGCTCCCTCGGCCACCAGTTGCTCAAGGTTCGGCGGGATCTCGTCGACGGCGAACGCGACGCCGTCGAGCCGTTTGCCCCACATGTCCTGCAGCCGTTCGGCGGAATCGAGCACGAGATCATCGAACCTTTCGGCCCGCGTCCGGTAGCCGGGAAGGTTTGGAAGGATGATTTCCCCGCGCAGCCCCCGCCCGTGGCGGTTCCGTCGGCGCTCCCTGAAACCGCGTGCGGGCGTGCCCGCCGTCGTGGTTTCCTGGCTGTCCCCGGTGTCGGACAGATGGACTGTGAAGCCCGGAACGTGGTGCTGTGACTGCATATATCGACTTTAGACCTGTGGTTCCACCAACGCGACATAATGCGCGCAAAGCGGCAATGCGCCGCGCCGCGGGGAAGTGCGGCTAATCTGGGATGTTGTGGGTGCAATTCGTCAGTGTTCCAGATCAGCCTGCCGCCAATCCGCGGTGGCTACTTTGACGTACGTCTACGCCGAGTCCACGGCGGTGCTGGGTCCGTTGGCCACCTATGCCGAGCCGCATTCCTACGATCTGTGCGCGCAGCATGCCGAATCGCTGACTGTGCCGAGGGGGTGGGAAGTCATGCGGCTCGCGATGCCGTCCTCCCCGCCCCAGCCCGGGCCGGACGATCTCCTTGCCCTGGCGAACGCCGTGCGCGAAGCCGCATCCGCGCCGGCCGCGCCGGAACAGCGCACAGTCCGGGCCCCGTTCGACGGACCGGTCCCTGCAGAGGGAACCAGGCGGCACCTGCGCATCCTGCGCGATCCTTCCTGAACCCCAGGGCACCAGGAACCGCGCGTCTTGTGGCCCTATATGTCGCCGCTCCCTGTGTGACAAGCTTCGTGACACCGTGCGCTGCGCCCCCGGGTTGTACTCTGGAAGCTGCCATATCTGTCCAAATGGGCGTCCGCTAGATGCCATCCAGGGAGCTTCAACCATGCCAAAGGTCAGTCCTGATTTGTTGTCCATCCTGAGGTGCCCTGTCACCGGGTCCCCGCTGGAGCAGGACGGCGAGGAACTTGTCTCAACGACGGCGGACGCCTCGGGTGAGAAGCTCCGCTATGCCATCCAGGACGGAATCCCCTTGCTGCTGCCCCCGGAGCTGCTCGCCGCCGCCAACGGTGCGGCCTCAGACCAGCATGACGGCCCCCGCGACGCCTGAGCCCCCTGACTTGACCATTCGGTACTTCCAAAGGACTTCCATGACTTTCGACTACAAGGTTGCAGACATCTCCCTGGCTGAAGCCGGACGCCACCAGATCCGCCTGGCCGAGCACGAAATGCCGGGCCTCATGTCGCTGCGCGCCGAATTCGGTCCGAGCCAGCCGCTCAAGGGCGCACGCATTGCAGGATCCCTGCACATGACCGTGCAGACCGCGGTGCTCATCGAGACGCTGACGGCCCTCGGCGCCGAGGTCCGCTGGGCTTCGTGCAACATCTTCTCCACGCAGGACGAGGCCGCTGCCGCCGTCGTGGTCGGCAAGGGAACCGTCGAGGATCCCCAGGGTGTTCCCGTGTTCGCCTGGAAGGGCGAGACCCTCGAGGAATACTGGTGGACCGCGGAGCAGATCCTCAGCTGGCCGGGCGCGGACGCCAACCCGGAGCTGGGCCCCAACATGATCCTCGACGACGGCGGCGACGCCACGTTGCTGGTCCACAAGGGCGTTGAGTTCGAAGCTGCGGGTGCGGTGCCGGCCGCCACGGAAAGCGATCCGGAAGAGTATGCACTCGTCCTTGACGTGCTGCGGAAGAGCCTTGCCGCCGACCCGAAGAAGTGGACCCGCATCGCGGCCGGCATCCGCGGCGTGAGCGAGGAAACCACCACGGGCGTGCACCGCCTCTACCAGCTCGCCGAACAGGGCAAGCTCCTCTTCCCGGCCATCAACGTCAACGACTCGGTGACCAAGAGCAAATTCGACAACAAGTACGGCATCCGCCATTCCCTGCCGGACGGCCTCAACCGCGCCACGGATGTCCTCATGGGCGGCAAGGTCGCCGTCGTCTGCGGCTATGGCGACGTCGGAAAGGGCGCCGCCGAGGCGCTCCGCGGCCAGGGTTCGCGCGTGATCGTGACGGAGATCGACCCCATCTGCGCGCTCCAGGCAGCCATGGACGGCTACCAGGTGGCCAAGCTGGATTCGGTGTTGGAACAGGGCGACATCTTCATCACGACTACCGGCAACAAGGACGTCATCATGGCCTCCGACATGCTCCGCATGAAGAACAAGGCGATCGTGGGCAACATCGGCCACTTCGACAACGAGATCGACATGGCCGGACTGGCAAAGGTCCCCGGCGTCCGGAAGGTGGAAATCAAGCCGCAGGTGCACGAGTGGGTGTTCGCCGCAGCCGACGGACGCGAAGAGCGATCCATCATCGTGCTTTCCGAAGGCCGCCTCCTGAACCTGGGCAACGCCACCGGCCACCCCTCGTTCGTCATGAGCAACTCCTTCGCAAACCAGACGATCGCCCAGATCGAGTTGTGGACCAAGAAGGACCAGACTGGCTCTGGCCCGGGGGCCACGCGCGAATACTCGAACCAGGTCTACGTGCTGCCCAAGATCCTCGACGAGAAGGTCGCCCGCCTGCACCTGGATGCTTTGGGCGTGGAATTGACCGAGCTCAGCAAGGAACAGGCGGAATACCTGGACCTTGACGTTGCAGGGCCGTACAAGCCGGAACACTACCGGTACTGAGGACACCGGCTGGGAGCACGCGGGGAGGCGCGCTCCCAGCCTATGTCAAGCCGCGCCCTTTAGGATGCGGATGTGGGGCGTGAGGTTTTTGGGGGGCGTGAGTTTTGGAGAAAACAGGAATGGGTCTTAATCCGGACGGCGAGCAAGCGGACACTTTCGAGCATGTGGACGCTGCGCGGCTCTTCGACACCGAGCAGGACAGCGGCAGTGCCCGGCACTTGGACACTGGGCATTTTGACACTGAGCATTTTGACACCGCGCACTTGGACACCGCGCAGCCGAAGCGAAGCAGGTTCCGCAAGGTCGCCTGGATCGTGGTTGTCTGCCTCATTGCCGCGCTCAGTGGCACGTTTGCCGCAGTGGCCCCGCGCGCGGCCAGTGCGGCAATCGAGTCCGAGGGCTCATCAGGTGAACGCAGCGAGGCGGCGGCAGTGCTGCCCGTCGTGAAGCCTGCCACGGTGCTCGCCTCGCCTGCGAGCGGTGCCAAGCAAGTGAACCCGGCTGCGCCCGTCACGATCAGCGTCAAGGACGGAACCCTGGACAGGGTCTCCCTGACGAGTTCCCGGGGAAAGGCCGTTGACGGTGCGTTGACCCCGGATGGACTGAGCTGGACCGCATCCACGCCCCTGGAATTCAACACCTCCTACACGTTCAATTACACCGTTGCGGATGCTGCCGGCCGCGCAACGTCGAAGACCGGATCCTTCACGACGGTTTCCACGCAGAACGAGGCCGACGCCGCCATGTACCCCCTGGACGGGGCGAAGGTAGGCGTGGCGCAGCCGCTCCAGCTCACGTTCAGTGAACCCGTGGTCAACAAGGCCGCCGTCGAGAAGGCCATCAAGGTCACCTCCACGTCAGGGCAGGTCGGCGCCTTCCATTGGTTCAGCGACACCATGGTGCGCTACCGTCCGGAGAACTTCTGGGCAGCGAACAGCACCGTCACGGTGGACCTCAAACTGTTCGGGGTGGACTTCGGCAACGGGCAGATCGGCAACTTCAACAAGACGAACACCTTCAAGATCGGCGATAAGAAGGTGGCCATTGCCGACGCGGTTGCCCACACGTTCACGGTCAGTGTCAACGACCAGCAAGTGGGCCAGTGGCCGGACACCATGGGCGACACCAGGTTCCCTTCCGCGCGCGGGTACTTGGTGCTTATGGAAAAGTACCGGGTGGAGCACATGGACGCCTCCACCATCGGCCTCAAGCCGGGGGATCCGGCCTACTACGGACAGCTTGACGTCAACTACGCCACGCGCCTGACACCCAGCGGCGAGTTCATCCACCAGGCCACCGACGCCGCCTTGCCGTACGTCGGGGTCACGAACCTCTCCCACGGCTGCATCGGACTCGGACCTGACGGCGCGAAATGGGTCTTCGACAACATGACCACGGGAGACGTCGTCCAGGTGGTCAATACCCAGGGCGATTATGCTAATTTCGACGACGGCTTTGGCGACTGGAACATCCCCTGGGCCCAATACGCCAATTGACCGGCTACCGCACGAACGGCAGCCTATTGAGTCGATCCCCGACAATGGCGCTGCGTTGTTCTGCGCGGCGCAACCGTTCCAGGTCCCGGGTCCGCCGCTCGCCCAACACGGCGTGCAGGTAGCCTTCCGGCGTCGTTCCGGGCGGCGGCGGTGGGGCGACGTAAGCTGCCAGTTCGCTTGCGAGGGCCGCGGCCAGGCGGGCGCGTGATTCCGGCGCCATCCGCGAGGCCTGCTGGATGAACTGTGATGCCCGCCGCGCCGTGCCGTCCGGAACCCTGCCGATATCCGCGAGTCCCACCCAAGCCTGAAGGTACGGAGGGGCATAGGGGAGGATTTTCGGTTCAGCGGGAACGCGCTGCCTGAGCGAATAGGTTCCGGCCACGACGTCTCCGAGCCTCTTCGATTTGTCGTTGAAAAGCGCCACGGCGATGGCCAATCCGCCGAAGGTAGCGTAGATCTCCAGGAAGCCGATCAACCCGCGGATCACCGCGTGCCGGAAGCGGATGGATCCGCCGTCGTCACGCACGATCCTGAGCCCGGTAGCCAGCTTGCCCAGCGAACGGCCGCGGCTCAGCGTTTCCACCGCCACGGGGACCACCACGAGGCACAGGACCACGCTGGACAAGGCCATCGCGTGGCCCGCGGCCGCGTCCACATCCGGCGCAGCCATGCTGAGCAGGAACAACAGACCCAACAACAACACAACGTGAACCACGACGTCGAGCATGAGCCCCAGGGCCCTCGCCCCGAACGACGCCGGCCGCAGTTCAAGGACTACGGCCTCGCCGGTAATGATCGAACTCAAGCCCGCCCCCAAGCATTGCCACGATGTCTGCAGGACCGGACGGCTCCCGCTGGATCGAGTCTAACCGCGGCCACGGAGGCGGGGGAGGGGTTTGCTTGGTTTGTGGGACTGTTTGGGGAGGGTTGGGATTAGGGTAGAGCCGTGGACATGGATGCCTTCTCCGTCGTGAACGGGACAAAATGGTCCCGCTTGCACGAACTCGCGCACAAACGACGCCTCGACGGCGGTGAAGCCGACGAGCTTCTGCGTTTGTACCAAGTGGTCTCCTCACATCTTTCCCTCATCCGGTCCGTGGCCCCGGAGAGCGCACTCTCCGCATCTTTGTCGGCGGCGCTCGCCCAGGCCCGTACCCGCTTCACCGGGGCGCGGTCGAATTTCATGGAAGACCTCGCCCGGTTTTTCGTGGCTTCCCTGCCAGCAGCGTTCTACCGCTTGCGGTGGCTCACGGTCTGTTGCGGGGTTTTCTTCTGCCTTGTGGCTGCCGCCTACACGCTCTGGATCGGGACGTCCCCGGACGCCTTGAGGGCCCTCGGGAGCAGCAACGCCGTGAAGCAATACGTCGACCATGACTTCGTTGACTACTACTCCGAGAACCCTGCTGCGTCCTTCGCCGGCGCCGTCTGGACCAACAATGCCTGGATCGGGGCACAGGCGGTGGCCTTGGGCATCACTGGGTTCTGGGTGCCCTACATGCTGTTCTCGAATGCGCAGGGCGTGGGAGTCGCCGCGGGCGTGTTTGCAGCCACCGGCAAGATGGACGTGTTTTTCAGCTACATCCTTCCGCACGGCCTCATGGAGATGACGGCCGTGTTTATCGCCTCAGCGGGCGGTCTCCGCATTTTCTGGGCCATGGTTTCCCCGGGCCCGCGGCGCAGGATGCAGGCAGTGGCTGAAGAGGGCCGTTCCCTGATCACGGTGGCCCTGGGCCTCGTTTTGGTCCTGTTCGTTTCCGGACTCGTCGAGGCCTTTGTGACGCCCAGTCCGCTTCCCGTGTGGGCCAAGATCCTTATCGGTTCGCTCGTTCTCGCGGCATACTGGGTCTATGCCTTGGTGCTGGGCGGGCGGGCATTCCGTGCCGGCGCCACGGGCGACCTGGACGCAAACGATGCCGGCTACCGGGAGTTAGCCGCCTGACGGAGCCCGGGTCCGGCCGCAATCCGACGTTCGCCGGGGTGGCTCACCGCCTCTGCGCGAAGGCTGACGGTAGGCTCGAAGGCAGAGAAGATTGCCAGCAGACCGTTCCTGCTCCGGCATGTGAATCCTACGGAAGTGAAATCGAAGTGACCGAGAAGAGCCCGATCCCCCAAGACCCGGACGCGGATATCCACGACGACGGCGATGAGCCGGCCTTCGAATGGATGAAGCCCGCCCCCAAGTCCGCGGCCGCTGACGCACGCCCGGCAAGGGCCGCCGACGGAGCCCGGGAATCTTCGACGAAGCCGGTGACCGAAGAGGGCAAACCGGGAGCCGGTCCCGCGCCGGGGGCAGCTGCAGGCGAAGCTGTACGGCCTCCCGCCGAACGGCCGCCCGTCGAACGGCCCGTCGCAGGACAACAGCCGGAGAGCCGGGCAGACCGCAAAGCCGCCGAGGCTGCGCAGGCCGGGCCGGAACCGGCCCTCTTCGCAGAGCCTCTGCCCACGTCGGCCCTTCAGGTCCGCCCACCGGAGGCCGAGGTGGAACGCCGCAACCACGAGCGGGAGCAGGCTGCAAAGGCCAAGCCGCTGGCGCCGCGCATCTTCCAGGTCCTCCTTGCCGTCTTCTACCCGGTAGTTCTCCTGGTGCTGGCAATCCGCGCGGTGGCGAGTCCGCTGTTCCTGTGGGTGGAGTACTACCGGCCGGGATTCCCCGGCGACGGCTATGGCTTCAACGCCGATGACCGGATGACCTATGGTTCCTATGCACTGGACTACCTCAGCAACTGGTCCGGGCCGCGCTACCTGGGCGAACTTGTCAACCAGAACGGCGAGAAGCTGTTCAAGGAGGGCGAAGTCTCCCACATGGCCGACGTCAAGACCGTGATGCTCTCCGCATTCGGTGCCGGCGCCCTCATGATCATCATCGGCATCATCGCCATGATCTATCTGCGCAAGCGAAGCACGGGCGGAATCCGCCGGGGATTGTTTGCCGGTTCGATCGTCACCTTGGTGCTCATCCTGGGACTGGGCACGCTTGCTGCACTCGGCTGGCAGCAGTTCTTCACGGACTTCCACCACATCTTCTTCGCCAACGGCACCTGGACATTTGCGCTCGACGACACGTTGATCCGCTTGTTCCCGGGTCAGTACTGGATGGACTCCGGAATCGCGATCGGCGCCTTGGTCTTCATCACGGCCCTGCTGACCCTCATCTTCACCTGGCCTACCCGCCGTCGTCGCGGATTGTCTCCCAAGAACAAGGCCGCTGCGGAAGAGAGCGCAGATACCGACCCCGAGGCCCTCACGGAGGCCGGAGCGCCGGAGAAGTAAGCGCCAGCGAGAAATAATTTCTTGTGCTGGCGCCGTCCTGACCTTGTTTGAGGCAGTTCTTGCGCGACACGCCGGCGACACGCCGTGAATCTGGCCCTTCCAGTTTCAAAGAGGGTCAGGACGGGAGGGGCATCGACGCCGTCTTCGACATTCTGGAGCCTTAGATCCAGGACGGCATCCACATACGCATGCGCCAGTCCTGGTAGCTGATCACTTCAGCCGTCCACACCGGATAGAAGAACGCCGACAGAAGCACCGCAAGGACCACCACCAGGCCAACAACGTACAGGCCGGAGCGGCGACGCCACGGAGGAGCCCCGCTCCTGCCCAGCACCAGTCCCAATCCATACACGAGAGCCAGCACAAGGAAGGGCTCGAACGAAAGCGCGTAGAAGTAGAACATGGTGCGCTCCGGATACATGAACCACGGCAAATACCCGGCGGCGACGCCGGCCAGGATGGCCCCCGCCCTCCAGTCGCGCCGGCCCGCCCACCAGAACAGCACTACGAAGAGTGCAATGGTGGCACCCCACCAGATCACCGGGTTGCCGACGGACAGGATCGCCGAAGTGCAGTTGGGCAGATCGCAGCCAGGGGTTCCCTGCTTGGGGGACTCATAGTAGAACGACGTGGGCCGCCCCATGACGAGCCAGGTCCACGGACTCGCCGAATACGGGTGCGGCGAGCTGAGGCCCTGATGGAAGTTGTAAGCCTCCATGTGGTAGTACGCCAAGGAGCGCAGCGGCCCGGGAATCCAGCCCCACGTGTCGGAGGGATTCGCGTCCGCCCAGTGCCTGTAGTAGGCGTCCTTGGAAAGAAACCAGCCGGTCCACGTCGACAGGTACACCGCTCCGGCCACGGGGATCATGGTGAAGAACGCCGGAATGCCGTCCTTGACGATCCCGGCGCTGGGCCAGCTCCTGATGCCCGCAATGCGCCGCGCGCTCATGTCCCAGAACACGGTCAACAGGCCGAAAGCAACCACGAAGAACAGTGCCGACCACTTGGTGCCGACCGCCAGTCCGAGGCAGACACCGGCCGCCAGCCGCCACCACCGGAATCCGAGCCACGGCCCTGAGGCGAGGTGCAACGCCGTCGGCCGGCCGTCCTTGGAATCGCCTGCCAGCGCGGCAAGCCGTGCCGCCAGCCGGCGCCGTCCGTCGTCGCGATCCATCAGCAGCGCGCCAAAGGCGGCGAGCAGCCAAAACATCAGGAAGATGTCCAGCAGGGACGTCCGCGACATGACCAGATGGTGGCCGTCGACGGCGAGCAGCAGCCCGGCGGCCGCGCCGAGGATGTGGGAACGGAACAGCTTCAGGGCGATCAGGGCGATCAAGGCGATGGAGAGGGTGCCCGTCAGGGCCGCGGAAAACCTCCAGCCGAAGGAGTTGTCCGAACCGAAGAGCCACATCCCGAAGGCGATCATCCATTTCCCTACGGGGGGATGTACCACGTACTCGGGGGAGTTGAGCAGGACGTTGGGATTGCCTGCATTGAAGGCATCGTTGGCCTTGTCCGGCCAGCTCCGCTCGTATCCGCTGACCAGGAACGAGTAGGCGTCCTTGACGTAGTAGGTCTCGTCGAAGACGAGGCTGTGCGGTGCGTCGAGGCGGACGAAACGCAGGATCCCGCCGATCACGGCCGTGATGGCGGGGATCAGCCAGAACCACAGCCTCAAGGACGGCGGATAATCCCGCCAGCTTTGGATGCTGCCAATGAGCCGCGTCCGCAGGGCCTCGGCTGTGAAGGCGTCCTCTGGCCGGGTCAACCAGCGCCGTATCAACCAGGTTTGCGGGGCAGGGCGCACGGAGGTATCGGTCACTTAGCCCATGCTACCTTTTGCCTCCGGCAGCTCCCTGAAAGCGGCAGCCGGGGCATTAGGCTTGTTGGGTGACTGAACAGCTGAGCTCCCCGGATGAAACCACCGTTCCCGACTCGGCGGAGTCCCTTGAGGCCGAGGCGGGGCCTTTTGAAGCGCAGGCGCTTCCCGCACTGCCCGACGGCGCAGGCCGGATCGTGCTGGCTGCCACTCCCATCGGCAACGTCGGCGATGCCTCCAGCCGGCTCATCGAGCTGTTGCAGACGGCCGACATCGTCGCCGCTGAGGATACCCGGCGCCTGCATCGCCTGGTCCAGTCGCTCGGCATCACCGTGTCCGGCCGGGTCATCAGCTACCACGAGCACAACGAGGCCGCCAAGACCGAAGAACTGCTGGATCACGTCCGGGCGGGCAAGACCATCATCATGGTGAGCGACGCCGGCATGCCCGCAGTGTCCGACCCCGGCTTCCGCCTCGTGGAGGGAGCCGTGGCAGCAGGGCTCTTCGTCACCGCCTTCCCCGGCCCGTCCGCAGTGTTGACAGCCTTGGCGCTATCAGGTCTGCCCACGGACCGGTTCTGCTTCGAGGGATTCCTGCCCCGCAAAGCCGGCGAACGCAGCTCCCGGCTTGCGGACCTCGCCAACGAACGCCGGACCATGGTGTTCTTCGAGGCACCGCACCGGCTCGAGCCGATGCTCCGTGCCCTTCACGAGCGGTTCGGTTCGGACCGCCGCATCGCAGTGTGCCGCGAATTGACGAAGACCTACGAGGAAGTCATCCGGGGAACCGTCCGGGAACTGCTCGAATGGGCTGAAAACAACGACGTCCGCGGCGAGATTGCCGTCGTCGTGGCCGGCGCCCCCGAACAAGCGCCGGGCAAGCCTGAGGACCATGTTGCCGCGGTCAATGAACTCATTGCCAAGGGCGTCAGGCTCAAGGAAGCGGTGGCCGCAGTGGCCGAGGACGCCCGCATCAGCAAGCGAGAGCTGTACTCTGCCGTGCTCGCGGCGCGATAGGGGGCGCGGTAGGGGCAGTGCTCGCGGCGCGGTCGCTTCGGGCTCAACCGGCGCTGTGCAAGTGCACAAACCCGTGCTCCCGCGGCAGTGCGCGAAGGCGTAGACACTGCTTCGCGGCGGGCAGTACCGTGACAGTAATTCCACAAAAATCAAGTGTTGGTGCACCCCTACAGGATGCGCCGACTGACGAAGGAGTCACTGTGACTGTTACCGCCGATCGCGAAAGCGAACTTCTCGCCTCCGTTCCCACGGGTCTGCTCATCAACGGCCAGTGGCTGCCTGCCGCATCCGGCAAGACGTTCGACGTCGAGGACCCCGCCACGGGCAAGGTGCTCGTGAGCATCTCCGACGCCGGAGCGGAGGACGGCGCCGCGGCGCTGGACGCTGCTGCAGCCGCCCAGGCCTCCTGGGCCCGTACCGCTCCCCGCGAGCGTGGCGAAATCCTGCGCCGCGCGTTCGAGCTGGTCACGGCACGCGCCGAAGACTTCGCGCTGCTCATGACCTTGGAAATGGGCAAGCCCTTGGCCGAAGCCCGCGGCGAAGTAGCCTATGGCGCCGAGTTCCTGCGCTGGTTCTCCGAGGAAGCCGTCCGCGTCAGCGGCCGCTACTCCGCGGCCCCGGATGGCAAGAACCGCATCCTGGTCCAGAAGAAGCCGGTTGGTCCCTGCTTGCTGATCACCCCGTGGAACTTCCCGCTGGCCATGGCTACCCGCAAGATTGCCCCCGCGGTTGCCGCCGGCTGCACCATGGTGCTCAAGCCCGCCAACCTGACCCCGCTGACCAGCCTGCTCTTCGCGCAGGTCATGCAGGAAGCCGGCCTCCCCGCAGGCGTGCTCAACGTCATCCAGACCTCCACGGCAGGCGCGGTCACCGGGCCGCTCATCAAGGACGACCGCCTGCGCAAGATCTCCTTCACCGGTTCCACCGCCGTCGGGCAGTCCCTCATGCGCGAAGCCGCGGACAAAGTCCTGCGCAGCTCCATGGAACTGGGCGGCAACGCACCGTTCGTGGTCTTCGAGGACGCCGACCTGGACAAGGCCGTCGAAGGCGCCGTCGCGGCCAAGATGCGCAATATGGGCGAGGCCTGCACCGCAGCCAACCGCTTCATTGTGCACGACTCCATCGCCGACGCCTTCGCCGACAAGTTCGCGGCCAAGATCTCGGCACTGAACACCGCCCGCGGTACCGAGCCGGACTCCACGGTAGGCCCGTTGATCGACGGCAAGGCCCGCAACGGCGTGCACGCCCTCGTGTCCGACGCCGTTGCAAACGGCGCGATCGCCGTCACCGGCGGTGCCCCGGTGGACGGACCGGGTTACTTCTACCAGCCCACCGTGCTCAAGAACGTGTCCGCGGACGCCCGCATCCTCAAGGAAGAAATCTTCGGACCGGTGGCCCCGATCATCACCTTCAAGAGCGAAGACGAAGCCATCAAGCTGGCCAACAACACCGAATACGGCCTGGTCGCCTACGTCTACACGAAGGACCTCAACCGGGGCCTGCGCGTCAGCGAACGGATCGAGACCGGCATGCTCGGCCTCAACGCCGGCGTCATCTCCAACGCCGCGGCACCCTTCGGCGGCGTGAAGCAGTCCGGCCTGGGCCGTGAAGGCGGCTTCGAAGGCATCGAAGAATACCTCACCACGCAGTACGTCGGCATCGCGGATCCTTACGCCGACTAGTAGAACTTCGGCGGACCTCTCGCAACGGGGAACTGCCGTTGAATGAAGGCAGGGTACTGGACTTTCGGGTTCCGGTGCCCTGCCTTTTCCGTTCCGTCACCCAACTGGCTCGCAGTTGTTGTCGTTTTCAGGGCCCAGAACGACATCTAATGCGAGTCAGTTGGGTCAGCGCCGCCAGGGGATGGCTTCGAACAGTCTCGCCACGGAGGCTCCCGCCCGGCGGGCCGCCGCCGCGGAAATGCCGCCCAGCCAGCGGAAAGGCGACGACAGGAGCTGGAACCACCTGGACATCAAGGACGGCGGGAACCAATCCGCGCGGAAGACCGCGAACCAGGAGGCATTGCGCCGGAACGCGGCACGGACTGCCGCGATCCGGACCGCCGCTGCGTTCGCTTGGTCCACTGCGGTATTCGCCGGGGCCGGGGGACCGTAACGCTGCCGTTCGAAGTCGCCGGTGAGCGATGCGACCGCACGCTGCCCGGCGTCGTCGGCGGTTCCCGACGGCGATGCTGCCGCCGTCGGCGCTCCGATTGCTGCCGAGTTGCTCAATCGGGCCGCGAAATGCCGCGGCGTTTCGCTGGGCACAGGCGGTACGCCGTAATCCGTCGCGAGGTCCTGAAGCTCAGCCCATGCCAGAACCGGACCATCCGGGGGCGGGGCCGGGCCGGCCGCGCCTCCCGCGCCGGTCTGCCTGGTCCGTGCCGGCCTCAGGCGCCGCGCCCGGATGCCGGAGCGGACCAGCCGGGGGGACGCCGCCAACACCGCCACAAGGAGCGCTGCGGCGGTGACATAAAGAACGGTCGCGGAGCCGGTGGCTGTGCCCGGTCCACCCCCCGGCCCCGCAACGGGCGGTACAGCAGCTGTGCTCGGCGGGGGAGTCGGGGAACCCGGGGCCAGGTTCTCGTCGTGCAGGTTGGTGCTGGGGCCGCCCGGGGCCACAGGCTCGCTCGCATAGGGCGGGACGACGCCGCGGGACGGGGTTGGCTCGAAGGCGACCCAACCGACGCCCTCGAAATAGAGCTCGGGCCAGGCATGGGCATCACGGGCATCCACCTGGTACTCCGGCAGGGGCTCCTGTCCCGCCACGGCAACTGTGGCTCCTGTAGCGTGGCCCGGCGCGTAGCCCACGGCGATGCGGCTCGGGATTCCGTCGAGCCTCGCCATGACGGCCATGGCAGATGCGAAATGGACGCAATAGCCGCTCTTCTGCTGCAGGAAATCGGCCAGCACGGACATGCCGTTGCCGTCATAGCCGCCTTGGACCGGAGCCTGCAGGGAGTAGCTGAACTGGGACGAGCGCAGATAGTCCTGGATCGCCATCGCCTTGGCATAGTTGCCGTTGGCGCCGGCTGTCACTGTCTTGGCTGTGTTCTTCACAATGTCCGGGACATTGCCTGGAAGCTGGATGAAATCCTGCGAAATGGAGGTGGGCTTGGCGTTGTCCTGGCTCAACGTTGCGGACGTCAGGGCCGGCAGCGCCGAATACACCGTGTACTGCTGGTTCCTCGTCGTGCCGTCCTCGCCTCGGATGCTGAGCGTTGCGGGATCCCACGACCAGCGGCCGCTCAGACCGTTGACGGCTGTCGGGGCATAGGGGACCGGCAGATACGGGCTGGTGAATTGTCCGGCATCGACCACCGTCACTTGGCGGACCAGATCGGAGGGAAGCGGGTAGTCCGGCGCCATGCGGCCCGGTCCGATGCGCCGGGAGGCTTCGCGGTCGTCCGGTGCCCAGGTATCGCCGTCGAACTTGTCGATGGTGACCGAGCGCAAGTACACCGGGGCCGTGGAACTCGTGGCATAGGTGATGCTGCCGTCGCCGCTTGGATTCCGCAGGCTGTTGCCGAGCGTGATCATGGGGTTCAGGCCGTTCGAGACTCCCCAGGGATTCAGCCGCGAGCCGACGGGAAACGTCCCGCGTTCGAAGCCCGGAACCGCCAACGGCAACAGGAGCCCCAGCACCAGGGCCACGCCACCGATCACCATGGAGCGTTTGAGCTGCCCTGTGCCATGGGCGTTGTCGGTCTGCAGCCGCGAGTCCGGTGCGAACCACTGGCTGCAACCCAGGATCAGGATGAAGCCGACGGCGGCGGCGAGGAATCCGGGCAGCCCGCCGCCTTGCGGCTTGATGATCGCCGGGAACACAAGGACAGCCAGCAGGCCCAAGCCACTCGTTGCAGGCATGCCCAGCGGGACTGCCAGGGCATCGGTCAGGACAGCCACCAAGCCCAGGGCCGCACAGGCCACGAACACTATTCCGGCGTTCGGGGAGACCGGCGCAGTCTCCGAGACGACCGTTTCGCCGGCCCGTTTGAGGAATTGGCCCAGCGTGTCAAGGGTCGGGCCGGAAGGAATGAAGCCGGCGATGCTTTCAGGCCGGAAGAACGTGAAGTCGAGGATGAACACCAAGGCCAGCAAGCCGCCCAACGTGGTGAGCACCGGGTGGACCCTCAAGGCGCGCAGCACAGCCAGGGTCAATCCGACGACACACACCGTAGTGATGGCAGGAACCAGCCACGCCCAGCCCCTGAACACCCCGTTGAGCGACAGCGAGGCACCTAGTACGGCGAAAGCGATGGCCGCCGACATAGCCCATGGGTAGGCTCCGGGTCCTGGCGTTCGCGGGCGGGCCGGCCTTCCCGGGCCAGGGGAGCCGCCTGGACCGCGGGCCGGTCCCGGACCACGCCCCGAGGGGTCACCTGTCCCTGCCGCCTCCGGGCCGGGGGACCGTCCCGGAGGGCCGTTCCTGGAGGTAGTGGTCATCGTGGCACCGCCGCGCCACGGCGGACGTCCATCGCTGCGGCAGCAGCCGCGAGGATCTCTCCCTGGTCGAAACCTGCCCATGCAGCCGGCAGGTCCGTTCTGGAACTCACGGCGACGGCACGCCAGCCGCCCAGCTTCAGGGCTTCAATGACGGGCTGGACATGGTGAGGGTGGTCGGTGACCACGAGGGCAAAAGCGTTGGCCCCGTAGCCGGCGGCCGGGGCCAACGCGCGGGCCTCGGAGAGCGGCATGTTGCCGAGCAGCGCGATAACGGGTCCGCGCAGGCGGTGTGCCGCCAGCTTGTCCATCAGGTGGTCCTCGAACGGCGCCTCGGCACCCTCGACGGCGGCAGCTTCTGTGCGGCCGCGCTCGCCGTGGACGTGCCGTGGGCCGCTGAGCTGGATGGCGGCGAGGCTGTCGGCAATGGATTGCAGGCCTCCCAAACCGCTGAATTCCTCGGTCTCGGGATACGGTGCGGAGCGGGATGCGCGAAATGCGGGGTGTCCGGCAGCATCGAGGAAACGCAGCGAATAGTTGCGGTCGGCAAGGTGGGCACTGATCGACATCGCTGCCGTCACGATCCATTCGAAGTTCTCGTTGCTCACCAGCTCAAAAGCGTCCTCGTGGGCCGGGCCGAAGACTGCGGCCGAGCCCGATACGAAAGCGGAATAGCGCTGGTCCATGATGATGGTCGCCTCCGGCGTCGTGACGGATTCCTCCTGCCGCACCATGAGTTCGCCGTGCCTCGCCGTCGCGGCCCAATGGACGCGTCGCATGGGGTCGCCGTGCCTGTATTCGCGGGTCATCACGTCGTCGTCGCTGGGATTGGCGCGGATCCGGGTGGCCGTCACGCCGTCGTTTCCGCGTGCGCCGGCGAGGCCGGTGGCGGGGAGTTCGACGGCGGCAGGCGTCACGGTGAGGATGTCGCCGTCGTCGATCTGGTGCCGGTGCAGAGACAAACCGAACGGATCGCAGAACTCGGCGGTGACCGGACCGATCCTGAACTGGCCGCGCTTGCCGGACCGCAAATGGTATTCATAGCGGCTGGTGCCGCCGGAAGCGGCTCGGGCAGGAAAGCGAAAAGCCGGAGGTTCGCCGAAGCGCAGCGGCAATTGCTCCTCCATGATCACCGGCCCGGCAGCCGCGCCGGTCCGGGCCACCGCCAAGCGCACCGTGGCCGTGGAGGACGTCTCCACGGAAGAGGGGTGGAATTCGCGGAATACCTGGAACCGCGGTTTGAGGATACGGACCCCGGCAAGCGACACCAGCGGCAGCACCAGCAGCAGGATCCCGAGGGCCAACAGATCCCGCCTGCCCATGATCTGGGCGAGCAGCAAGGAACCCACACCGCTGGCGAGCAAGCCCCAACCACGGGAAGTGAACAGATGCTTCGGAAGTAGATCGATCAGAGCCACGCCTGCCCCTCCTTCGCCCCTAGCTGCCGCGGCGTTCCGCGGCAGCGTCCTGGCTTATCGGGAGGTTGGCCAGCATCGCCCGGATGATGCTCTGCGGAGTATCACCGGAACTCGCGGCCTTGCGGTCAAGGATGATGCGGTGTGCCAGGACCGACTCGGCTACGGAAATGACGTCGTCGGGCAGGACGAAATCCCTTGCGTCAAGGGCTGCGGTCGCTTTGGCCGCGCGCAGTAGTTGCAGCAGGGAGCGCGGGCTGGCCCCGAGACGCAGTCGGGCGCTGTCCCGGGTGGCCCGGCCCAAGGCAACCGTGTACTCCTTGACCGATTGGGAAACATAGACCTGCTGCACCGTGGCGATCATCGCGGCGACGTCCGCGGCAGTGACCACCGGGGTGACTTTGGCGAGGGGTGAGACCGCCTGGTGCGTCTCGAGCATCTCGATCTCCGAGAGCTTGTCCGGGTAGCCCATCGAGATGCGGGCCATGAAACGGTCCCGCTGCGCCTCCGGCAGCGGATACGTTCCTTCCATTTCGATGGGATTCTGCGTCGCGACAACCATGAACGGCTCGCCCAGCTGGTAGGAATGGCCGTCCACCGTGACCTGGTGTTCCTCCATGCATTCGAGGAGGGCGGACTGCGTCTTGGCGGAGGCGCGGTTTATTTCGTCTCCGATCACGATGTTGGCGAACACCGCACCCATCCGGAACTCGAACTGCCGCGAGGACTGGTTGTAGATGGAGACGCCCGTGACATCGGAAGGAAGCAGGTCCGGGGTGAACTGGATACGGCTGACCTTGCAATCGATGGTGCGGGCGAGGGTCTTGGCAAGCAACGTCTTGCCTACGCCCGGCACGTCCTCCACCAGCAGGTGGCCCTGGGCGAGGAGCACGGTGAGGGCAAGCTTGGCCGCCTCGGCTTTGCCGTCGATCACCTTGTTGATGGCCTTCAGGATCTTCTCGCTGGCAGCATGGAATTGCTCAGGATCCATGACCGTCGGCTTGTGCCCGTTGAGGGACTCGCGCTCAGGTGGCAACGCAACCACGGCCTCGTCCGGCAGCAATTGTTCATCAACGGTGCCGTGTCGCTTTGAGTCCATGGACAATCCCCTCAGCCATGACAGAACCTCAGCCGGGCAGCGGTGCCCTGGCCGGGATATACCGCCTTTTGTACCAGATTACCCAGCCTAGGCCCGCCGCAGACAGAGGCAGCCTCCCGAGGGAGGGACGGCGAAGGGATACAGGAGTGAGCAGGAAGGCACCGGCAGGGAAAGATAGGGTGGATTCATGTGCAATTCCCTCCCGCCGGCTTCCTACCGCGCGCCTGAAACCGGCGATTCCCGCAAGGAATACCCGCCTGCTCCCGAGCCCCTGCCGGTCCCCGTGATGGACAACCACACGCACCTCGACTTCCGGCACGGCCTGCTGGAAGTTGCCGTGGCGGATGCCCTCGACGCGGCCGAGGCCGTGGGTGTCCAGGGCGCGGTGCAGGTGGGGTGCGACCTTGAGTCATCGCGGTTCACGGTCCAGGCGCTTGACGCGGACCGGCGGCTCCTGGGAGCGGTCGCCATCCACCCCAACGATGCCCCCGTCTACGCGGGCCGCGGAGAGCTGGAATCGGCGCTCGCGGAAATCGAGGAGCTGGCGGCCCACCCGAGGGTCCGTGCGATCGGCGAAACCGGACTTGATTTCTTCCGCACCCATGGCGACGGCCTGGCGCACCAACGCCAATCATTCCGCCGCCACATCGACATCGCGAAGAGGCTGGACCTCACGCTCCAAATCCACGACCGTGACGCCCATGACGACGTCGTCCAGGTTCTCCGGGAGGAGGGGGCCCCTGAGCGGGTGGTGTTCCATTGCTTCTCGGGCGATGAAGAGCTGGCGCGGATCTGTAACACGAACGGCTGGTACATGTCCTTCGCGGGCACCATGACGTTCAAGAACGCCGCAAACCTGAGGGACGCGCTGGCCATCGCGGATCCGGAACTCGTGCTCGTCGAAACCGACTCCCCGTTCCTCACACCGCACCCCTACCGGGGCCGTCCGAACGCGAGTTACATGGTCCCGTACACCGTTCGTTCCATGGCTGATGTGACCGGAACAGAGCTTTCCACGCTGTGCTCGCAACTGGCTCAAAACACCGTCGCGAGCTATGGGTCCTGGGACTGAACAGAATCGGCGTTGCATACCCGGTATGTAAAAATCTTGGCCACTTTATAACGCTTCGGTTACAGTGGGTAACCAGTAGCCGGGGTCGGGGAAGGCCTTCGGACAACTAACTCCGTTCGCAATTGGTGTTTTCAGTTGAATTGAGTGTGGCGGCGCACAACTCCGCTGCAGTCCTCACGCATGCTTCGGCCTGCATCCGGGACCGCGGCAGGAGGCCCCCTGTGCGCTTTTCCCCGTGCCCGGATGGTCTAAAAGTTACGGGCAAACATGGTCAAGTTCTTCACCACGGACGGCAAGTTCAGTTTCGTCAAGGTCGGTGCACAGCTGCTGGTGCTTTTGGCACTGGTACTGGGAGTCGTTGCTTTTACCGGCAATAACAAATCAGTCACCCTCAACGTCGACGGCAAAGTGAGTTCCGTCCAGACCTTCGGCAATACCGTTGACCAAGTGGTCAAGGCAGCCAAGGTTGATCTGAAG
Organism: Arthrobacter sp. NPDC080031; assembly: GCF_040702485.1. Taxonomy (NCBI): domain Bacteria; kingdom Bacillati; phylum Actinomycetota; class Actinomycetes; order Micrococcales; family Micrococcaceae; genus Arthrobacter; species Arthrobacter sp. NPDC080031. The sequence continues at coordinate 65,311 of NZ_JBFBLA010000003.1, read as the reverse complement.
GCTGAAGACCGGGTTTCCCCGGCCTTGGACGCCTCGGTGCAGAACGGCTCCATCATCAACGTCAACCTCGCCAAGGCCGTCACCGTCAGCCTTGATGGCGCCCAGCGTACGGTCAACACCACGGCCCCGAACGTCGAAGGCCTCGTCTCCGAACTCGGTGTCGCGAGCGCGTCCGCTGTCTCCCAACCCAAAGACACGCAGCTGGCCGTCTCCGGGTCCTACGTTTCGATCCTGACCCCCAAGACGATCAGCCTGATCGTGGACGGGCAGAGCTCTTCGAAAACCACGACGGCGGCAGACGTGGGAACGGTCCTCAGCGATGCCGGCGTCTCGCTCGGCGCGAACGACAGGGTTTCGCAGCCCAACTCGGCTCCCGTTGTCCAGAACATGGTGATCAAGGTTTCGCGGGTGGACACCAGCAAGACCGCCACCGAAACGGAGAACGTTCCCTTCGACACGGTCACCACGGAAGACGCCACCCAGTTCAGCGACCAGAAGACCGTAACCCAGGAAGGGGTCCTCGGCCTGCTCAGCAAGACCTTCAAGCTCGTCCTGGTGGATGGTCGTGAAGCTTCCCGGACTTTGGTCTCCTCTGACGTCACCGTCAAGCCGGTCTCCGCGAAGGTGACGGTCGGAACCAAGGAACGCCCCAAGCCTGCCCCTGCCGCGGCTGTTGCCTCAGGACCGACTGGCGCACCGAACGAGGCAATGTGGGACAAGATCGCACAGTGTGAGTCCGGCGGGAACTGGGCCATCAACACTGGCAACGGTTACTACGGCGGCCTGCAGTTCGACATCCAGACCTGGATCGGTTCCGGCGGTGGTGCCTACGCCCCCAACGCCGCCGCCGCCAGCAAGGCCCAGCAGATCGACATCGCCAACCGCGTCTACGCGCAGCGCGGCCTGTCGCCATGGGGCTGCGGATGGGCAGCTTCGAGCTAAGCGAAATGAAATCGGCCGGGTCCGGAATCTTCCGGGCCCGGCCTTTTCGCGTGCTGAAGATGGAGGGCGGGCGCCCCCGCTCGGCGCTCAGACGATACGATACCTAGGTGATTGAACCGAATTCCGAACCCGCCGCCGTCGCACCCCTTCTGGGAGCTGCGGACATCCGACGGCTCGCCGAGGAAATCGGTGTCCGCCCGACAAAGACCCTGGGCCAGAACTTCGTCATCGACGGCAACACGATCCGCAGGATCGTCTCTGCCGCCGGTATCGATCCCGAGGAAACCGTGCTGGAAGTCGGGCCGGGGCTGGGTTCCTTGACGCTCGGCCTGCTCGACGCCGCCAAAACAGTCGTCGCCGTAGAAATCGATCCCGTACTGGCCGGCAAGTTGCCGGACACCGTGCGCACCTGGCGCCCCGAGGCCGTGGACGACTTCCATCTCGTCCTCTCCGATGCCATGAAGGTCACCGAACTTCCAGTACAGCCCACCGCCCTCGTGGCCAACCTGCCGTACAACGTGGCGGTCCCGGTGGTCCTGCACTTGCTCCAACATTTCCCGAGCCTGCAGCACGGGCTGGTCATGGTCCAGGACGAGGTGGCGGACCGGCTGGCCGCAGGTCCCGGCTCCAAGATCTACGGAGTCCCATCGGTCAAGGCCGCCTGGTACGGCCACATGCGCAAGGCCGGCGTGATCGGCATGAATGTCTTCTGGCCCGCGCCGAAAATCCACTCCGGGCTCGTGTCCTTCACGCGCGGCGCACCGCCGGCAACGCACGCCACGCGCGAACAGGTCTTCGCGGTCATCGACGCCGCATTCGCCCAGCGCCGCAAGACGCTCCGCGCGGCACTGGCAACGTGGGCCGGGAGCGCGGCGGAGGCCGAACGTTTCATCGTGGCTGCCGGCGTTGATCCGACGGCCCGCGGAGAAGTCCTCGATATCAACGCGTTTGTCCGGATCGCCGAGGCACGCCACCCCCTGGACGCATGAATCCGGCAATCAGCGGCGCGAACCGCGGGCGCTTCGTCGCACGGACCGTACGCGTCCGGGCACCGGGCAAGGTGAACGTGTCCCTCAACGTCGGTCCCTTGCGGCCCGACGGCTACCACTCGGTGGCCAGCGTGTATCTCGCGGTGTCCCTGTACGAGGAAGTAGCCGCCACGAGCACTGAGGAGCCCGGTATCACGGTCAGCCTCGGTCCCTCAAGCACGTTGGACCTCGACGGCGTGGACATCCCCCTGGACGAGCGGAACCTGGCTTACAAGGCCGCCGCCATCATGAGGGATGTCTCGGAGAACGCCACGGGCGTGCACTTGGAAATCACCAAGCGCGTCCCCGTTGCCGGAGGCATGGGCGGCGGCTCGGCCGATGCCGCAGCGACACTCCTGGCCTGTGACGCGCTCTGGAACAGTGGTTTGTCACGCGAAGAACTGGCCCACCTTGCAGCCGAGTTGGGCGCGGACGTGCCGTTCTCGCTCCTCGGAGGCACCGCCGTCGGGCTTGGCGTCGGCGACGAACTCTCACCCGCCCTGGCCAAAGCGCAAATGGACTGGGTCCTGGTCTGCGCCGACTACGGACTCTCCACCCCCGAGGTCTTCCGCACCTTGGACAGGCTTCGGAACATGGAGGGACTCGACATCCCCGAACCGCTTGAAGTGGACGCCAAGATCCTCCAGGCGCTGCGCGACGGGAATCCCGACGCCCTGAGCAAAGTCCTTATCAACGACCTCCAGCGCGCCTCGATCGAACTGGCTCCGCAATTGCGGGACACCATCGGAATAGGGGAGTCCAACGGCGCCCTCGCCGGGATTGTTTCCGGTTCCGGCCCCACCGTGGCTTTGCTCGCCCACAACCCCCGGGCGGCGGAGGGGCTCGCCGAGGACCTTCGGCACCTGGGCCACAACGCCCTTGCCGTGCACGGCCCGGTTCCCGGTGCCAGGATCATCTCCGATACCCTCCTTTGACGAGTCGCCAGTAGCGACTCTCCTGACTATTCACACCAGAAAGTAGTACCCAGTGGCCCACCTGCTCGGCGGTGAAAACCTCACCGTTTCGTTCGCAACCCGCACCATCCTCGACGGCGTAACCCTTGGTTTGGAGGACGGCGACAGGATCGGCATGGTCGGGCGCAACGGCGACGGCAAATCCACGCTGATGCGCTTGCTGGCATTGCGCTCGACCCCCGACTCCGGCCGTGTCACCAAACGCGGCGACGTCAATATCGGCTACCTCGACCAATCCGACGTGCTCGACAACGACCTCACAGTGGGGGCCGCGATCGTCGGCGACCAAGCCGACCACGAATGGGCCGCGAACCCAAAGATCCGGGAGATCATGGGCGGGCTCGTGGCCGATGTCGATTGGCACGCCAACGTCCACGCTCTTTCCGGCGGACAAAAACGCAGGGTCGCCCTGGCCAAGCTCCTCATCGAGGACCACGACGTGATCATGCTCGACGAGCCCACCAACCACCTCGACGTGGAAGGGGTCGCCTGGCTCTCCCGGCACTTGAAGACCCGCTGGCGGGCCAACCAGGGCGCGTTCCTTGTGGTGACCCACGACCGTTGGTTCCTGGACGAAGTCTGCAACCGGACGTGGGAAGTGCACGACGCCATGGTTGACCCGTTCGACGGCGGCTACGCAGCCTACGTGTTGGCCCGCGCCGAGCGCGACCGGAGCGCAGCCGTCGTCGAGAGCAAGCGGCAACAGCTGGTCAAGAAGGAACTGGCATGGCTGCGCCGGGGCGCCCCGGCCCGCACCTCGAAGCCGAAGTTCCGCATCGAAGCCGCCAACGAGCTGATCGCCGATGTTCCTGATCCACGCGACTCCGTGGCCCTGAGCAAGATGGCAACCGCACGGCTCGGCAAGGACGTGCTGGACCTTGAAGGCGTCTCCCTGGACTTCAAGGGCGACGACGTCGGTCGGAAGCTGTTCGACGACGTCACCTTGCGCTTGGCGCCCGGGCAGCGGCTCGGGCTGGTGGGCGTCAACGGCGCCGGAAAGTCCACGCTGCTTCGGCTCCTCAACGGCGAGATCACGCCGAGTTCCGGCAAGGTCAAGCGTGGCAAGACCGTTGTCACCGCGGTGCTCAGCCAGGACGTCAAGGAGCTCGACGACGTGTCGGACCTTCGCGTGATCGAGGTCATCGAACGCGAGAAGCGCTCCTTCAGCGTGGGAGGCAAGGAATTCACGGCCGGCCAGCTCGTGGAGCAGCTCGGGTTCACCAAGGAAAAGCAGTGGACGCCCGTCACCGACCTTTCCGGTGGCGAACGGCGCCGCCTGCAGCTTTTGCGCCTGTTGGTGGGCGAACCGAACGTCCTGATGCTCGACGAACCCACCAACGACCTCGATACCGACACCCTGGCTGCCGTCGAAGACGTCCTGGACGGCTGGCCCGGCACGCTGGTCGTTGTCAGCCACGACCGCTACCTGCTGGAACGCGTCACGGATTCGCAAATGGCGCTTCTGGGCGACGGCAAGCTGCGCGGACTTCCGGGCGGCGTGGACCAGTACCTGGAATTGCGCGAAGCCGCGTTGGCGAGCGGCGCGGTGACCGGCGGCGCGTCGAGCGGGAGCGCCAGGCCGACGGCGGCAAGCGGCTCGAGTGCCGCCGCTTCCGGGCCGAGCGAAGCAGAGAAGCGTGAAGCCCGGAAGGACCTGAACAGGATCGACAGGCAGCTGGGCAAGATCGCGCAACAAGAAGAGAAGCTCCACGTCCAAATGGCGGCCAAGTCCCAATCCGGCGATTTCGACGCCCTCGGCGAACTGAACACCAAGCTGCAGGAGCTCCTCGAAGAAAAAGAAGGCCTGGAGCTCGAATGGCTCGAGGCGGCGGAGATCCTGGGGGAGTAGGCGGGGTGGGACGACGCCTGCTGCCGGATTCCCGCGGTCACCTTGGGTGCCGGAGCCGGCCCTTCCGCGTCGCTTAGACACAACGCAAAGGGGCTACTCGCTCGCTGAGCGAGCTCCTAGCCCGTTGCGTCGCGATGCGCTCCTTTCGGAAGAACCGCCCCCGGCGGGGGAAGTCGCCTCGCGCGGGTGGACTGCCGGCGTCGTCCGCTGAGGTGCAATGGTACGGGGGCCGTGGAACTCGAGGCCTGGTGAAACTTCGGGAATTCTCGACACCCAAACGTTCTGGCGACTCGGGATGTGGAATTCGATGCGCGGATTCCGGCGTCGAGACTAGGGCGCGCCAAACGGAAGATTGGCAGGAGCGGCGCTGCGGGCCTTCGGGTAGGAGCGCATCGCGGCGCATCGGGGTTTGGAGGTCGCTCAGCGACCGGAAGACCCCTAATGCGCTGTGTCTAAGCGACGGCGAAGGGCCGTTGCGCTGCGTAGGTGCCCACGGACACGTGCGGAGGTGACCACGGAAACCGGGAGGCGGACGCAACCCCGGAACAAAACCCACCCAGCCGCCCTAGCCCTCGCTCTGCAGTTCCGGCTCTTTTTGCAGGCCTGTCAGGCCGTTCCATGCCAGGTTGACCAAGTGGGCTGCTACTGCGCGTTTGTCGGGCTCGCGGTGGTCCAGCCACCATTGGCCGGTCATGGCCACCATGCCTACCAGCATCTGGGCATACACGGCGCCGTCGGCTGCGCTGAATCCGCGCCGGGAGAATTCGTCGGCGAGCAGGTTTTCCACGCGATCCGCGACGTGGGAGAGCAGGGTGGAGAAGGCGCCCTCGGGCTGGGAGGGCGGGGCGTCCCGCATGAGGATCCGAAAGCCATCGCTCCGCTCTTCGATGTAGCCAAGCAACGCAAGGGCCGCCTGTTCAACGAGGACGCGTGGTTTGGCCTCGGCGGCGAGGGACTCGTTGATGGCGTCGAGCAGGATCCGGAATTCGAACTCCACAACCTGCGTGTAGAGGCCTTCCTTCGAGCCGAAGTGCTCGTAAATCACGGGCTTTGACACGCCTGCGGCGGCTGCGATTTCGTCAATGGTCGTGCCGTCCAGGCCGCGGGCGGCGAAGAGGCCCCGGCCAATATCGATGAGCTGGGAGCGGCGCTGGGAGCCTGTCATTCGGGCACGGGCAACCTGGCCTGCGGGTGCGTGGTTGATCACCCTGGAACCCGTGGATTGCCGGGGAATCCCTGTGCTGTTGCTCACGCATCCATCATGCCTCATGTCAAGCGTGAAGCGGTCTCGGGAGCGCCAGCAAGTACCGCTGAAAAAGAATCAGGAATGCACCAAGTCGCGAACACCGCAATCCTCATGGCAAACTAGATTCTTGTGTGTGCGACCCGGTCAATCGGGAACACGTGCACACGGTCCGCTCTGGTGTAATGGCAGCACCCCGGCCTTTGGAGCCGTGGAGTATAGGTTCGAATCCTATGGGCGGAACTTGTCGGTGTCTGCCGGCACCGCATCTCGAGGCACCGTCTCTCCCGAAGCTGTCCACTGGCTGCGCGGAAGGCTGTGAACCGGCGAGAGTACGATAGAGCAGATGCCGCAGCCGGGTTCGCCCGGACTTAACCGAGCAAGGAGAGCGACTTCGTGAGCCCCGACCCTACTGGCCCCGCCGCTGTAATTGTCCTAGCCGCCGGAGCCGGTACGAGGATGAAGTCGCGGACTCCCAAGATCCTTCACGAAATCGGCGGACGCTCCATGGTGGCGCACGCCATCCTCGCGGCCCGCTCCATCGACCCCCAGCAGCTGGCCCTGGTGGTCCGCCACGAACGGGACCTCGTCGCCGCGCACGTCGGACTGATCGATCCCGACGCCGTCATCGTGGACCAGGACGATGTTCCGGGAACCGGACGGGCGGTGGAAGTAGCGCTTGACGCCTTGGACGCGAGGGGCGAACTCAACGGCACCGTGGTGGTCACGTATGGCGATGTGCCCTTGCTGACCGGGTCCCTTCTCTCCGAGCTTGTCGCCACGCATGAATCCGAGGGCAACGCGGTGACGGTCCTGACGGCGATCCTCAACGACGCCAACGGTTATGGCCGGATCCTTCGTGCCGAGGACGGCACCGTGCTGGGCATACGCGAACACAAGGACGCCAGCGACGCTGAGCGCTCCATCCGCGAGGTCAACTCCGGCATTTACGCTTTTGACGCAAAAGTGCTTCGCGAGCAGCTGCACAAGGTGACAACTGACAACATCCAGCGCGAAAAGTACCTCACCGACGTGCTCGAATTGGCGCGCGACGCCGGAGGCCGGGTTTCCGCCGTCGTCACCGAGGACCGTTGGCAGGTAGAAGGCGCAAACGACCGGGTCCAACTGGCCGCACTTGGCGCCGAGCACAACCGCCGCATCGTCGAGGCCTGGATGCGTGCCGGCGTCACGGTCGTTGACCCGGCCACCACCTGGATCGATTCCACCGTCACTTTGGACGAAGACGTCCGCCTCCTGCCCAACACGCAGCTCCACGGCACCACCACCGTGGCGCGCGACGCCGTCGTCGGCCCCGACACGACCCTCACCGACGTTTCGGTGGGCGAAGGCGCGAAGGTGACCCGCACGCACGGCTCAGGATCCACTATCGGTGCGGGAGCCAGCGTCGGTCCGTTCACCTACCTGCGTCCCGGCACTGTCCTTGGGGAGACCGGCAAGATCGGCGCCTTCTACGAAACCAAGAACGTGACGATCGGCCGCGGTTCGAAGCTGTCCCACCTCGGCTATGCCGGCGACGCCGAGATCGGCGAGGACACCAACATCGGCTGCGGCAACATTACTGCCAACTACGACGGCGAGAAGAAGCACCGCACGGTGATCGGCTCCGGTGTGCGGACCGGTTCCAACACCGTTTTCGTGGCCCCCGTAAGGATTGGCGACGGCGCGTACACCGGTGCCGGAGCCATCATCCGCAAAGACGTTCCCGCCGGAGCCCTCACCCTGAGCGTTGCTCCCCAGCGAAACGCCGAGGGCTGGGTCATCGCCAACCGGCAGGGCAGCAACTCGGCCCAACGGGCGCAGGCTGCGCAAGCCGCGCATGGCTCCACTGCCACCCCCGATTCCTCAAGTACTCCGGCAACCACAGAAGAGGGCACACAGGCATGAGCGAAATTACCGCACACGGCGAGAAGAAACTAGTTCTCGCCGCCGGACGGGCGCACCCCGAGCTGGCGCAGGAAATCGCCAAGGAGCTGGAAACCGAACTCCTGCCTATCGACGCTTACGACTTCGCGAACGGGGAGATCTACGTGCGCTCAGCGGAGAGCGTCCGTGGCACCGATGCCTTCGTCATCCAGGCGCACCCGGCCCCGCTGAACAACTGGCTCATGGAGCAGTTGATCATGATCGATTCCCTGAAGCGCGCTTCGGCGAAGCGGATCACGGTTGTTTCGCCGTTCTACCCGTACGCCCGGCAGGACAAGAAGGGCCGCGGCCGCGAGCCGATCTCCGCCCGTTTGGTGGCTGACCTTTACAAGACCGCCGGCGCGGACCGCATCATGTCCGTTGACCTGCACACTTCCCAGATCCAGGGTTTCTTTGACGGCCCCGTGGACCACCTGATGGCCATTCCGTTGCTTGCCGACTACATCCGCACCAGGGTCGAAGCGGACAACATCACCGTTGTCTCGCCGGATACCGGCCGTGTCCGCGTTGCGGAGCAGTGGGCCGAGCGCCTGGGCGGCGCGCCGCTGGCGTTCGTGCACAAGAGCCGGGACCTCACGGTACCGAACCAGGCTGTCTCCAAGACCGTCGTCGGGCAGATCGAAGGCCGCACCTGTGTCCTGATCGACGACATGATCGACACCGGTGGAACGATCTCCGGCGCTGTCCAGGTCCTCAAGAACGCCGGCGCCAAGGACGTCATCATCGCATGCACCCACGCCGTGTTCTCCGAGCCGGCGGCCCAGCGCCTGGCCGATTCCGGTGCCCGCGAAGTCGTCGTCACGAACACCCTGCCGATTCCGGCCGACAAGCGCTTCCCGCAGCTCACGGTGCTGTCGATCGCACCCTTGATTGCGCGCGCCATCCGCGAAGTGTTCGACGACGGCTCCGTCACCAGCCTCTTCGACGGCAACGCCTAGCCCAACTCATATCAGCTGGCCGGCTGAGTAGTCCCCGCCCGGACAATTGGTCCCCGGCCCAACTGACTGGCAGTTGTTGTCGTTTTCGGGCCTCATAACGGCAACAAATGCGAGCCAGTTGGGTCAGGCCGGGGCCGTTTTCCCTTTGGCGGGACGCGGCTGCTAAACTCTTGGGGATACCTTGGCGAGGGAGAGCACATCCGGGTTAGTTCCGGATTGCGGGTCTCCGTTATCGACTGGGTCTGAATCTCCTTCAACGAAGGCGGACTGAACCTGCTGCTCAGCGGCTGGCATTCCGCCGGGCGTGGAAGGTCACCACAGACCTCCGCCCTTGCTGATCGACTTGCCGGCAATTTGCCGGCGCCACAGTAATCAAGGAGTACACATGTCTGAGCAGAAGCTCGCAGCAGAACTGCGCACCGAATTCGGCAAGGGTTTCGCCCGCCGCGCCCGTGCAGCCGGCCAGATCCCGGCCGTCATCTACGGCCACGGCGCTGAGCCCATCCACATCAACCTCCCGGGCCGCGCCACCACCCTGGCCGTCCGCGTTTCCAACGCCCTGCTGTCCCTCGACGTCAACGGCGAAGAGCACCTGGCACTCGTGAAGGACATCCAGCGCGACCCGATCAAGCAGATCATCGAGCACATCGACCTCCTGACCGTCCGCAAGGGCGAGAAGGTCACCGTTGACGTGGCCGTCCACGTTATCGGTGAAGCTGCCATTGGCGCAGTCGCCAACCAGGAAGCCACCACGGTTTCCCTCGAAGCCGAGGCCACGCACCTGCCGACCTTCGTCGAAATCAGCATTGAAGGCCGCAAGGCCGGCGAGCACGTCCACGCTTCGGACATCGTCCTGCCGAGCGGCTCGGAACTGCTCACCGATCCCGAGACCCTCATCATCAACATCTCGGAGGCCACTTCGGAGGCCGAAGAAGAGGCAGCTCCTGCCGCTGAGTAGTCGTTCGGTTTAGTAGTCGTTCGGTTTAGTCGAGGCATTCGCCTTTGCGAGTGGCCGGGTCCTGAGGGGCCCGGCCACTTCTTTTTCTTTCCACCCTCTTGATTCCCTAGGATGACTCCATGACAGACACTTGGCTGATCGTAGGCCTTGGCAATCCCGGCGCCGAATACAGCCACAACCGCCACAACGTCGGCCAAATGGTGCTGGACGAGCTTGCCTCGCGCATGGGCGGAAGCTTCAAGGCCCACAAGGCCCGGGCCCAGGTGGTCGAGGGCAGGCTCGGGATCGGGGGGCCTCGGGTGGTATTGGCGAAACCGATGAGTTATATGAATGTCTCCGGGGGACCTGTTTCCGGCCTTGCCAGGTTCTTCGATATCGCTCCGGATCACGTCATTGCCGTCCACGACGAAATTGATATTCCCTTCAACACCGTTAAATTGAAGATCGGCGGCGGGGAAGGCGGGCACAACGGCCTGCGGGATATTTCCAAGGCTTTGGCGACAAAGGACTACTTCCGGGTTCGCGTGGGGGTGGGCAGGCCACCCGGGAGGATGGACACCGCGGATTATGTTCTCAGGGATTTTGGCGCCTCCGAGAAGAAGGAGCTTCCATTCCTCCTGGATGAAGCGGCGGATGCTGTGGAGGTATTGATGACCGAAGGTTTGCTTGCCGCCCAGCAGAAGTTCCACCCCATCAAGGCCTAGCCCGCTGACTCAATTCAGTGGTTAACAAGTACCCTGATCGTTCGTCCGTGACTAATTGATTCGCGCCGATCGCTATGATACTTTGCAAATCACTGCTGGGGTGAAGAGGAAATACAAAAGCAAACGACCCGCTGAACGTCACGTCCGCCAGAGCTGCGAAGGTAGCGTGATCTAAATTGCGAGCAACATCGGAATCTGAAACAGAGCGGCACGCGACGGAGCGGCAAGCCCTAGGCGCTGCAGAACGTCGAAAATGGTCGTCGCTGGTCCGGCAGGATCTCCAGAACAAGGTTATCGAAGCGCTCGGCGACCCGTCGTTGTACGGAGTGGTGGTGGTTGGCGCGCCGGGCGTCGGCAAGGCGACTTTTGCCCGTTCAGTAGAGGCCCGGCTCACTCCAAGGACCCACGTACTGCACCTCCACGGCTCCACGGACGTCACTACTCCGTTTGGCGCGGTGGCCCATCTGGTCGCCCGGCTGCCCGCCGACGCCGCAGATTCTCCTGCCGCGATCATTTACGGCATCTCACATTTGATAAGTTCGGACGCCGCGGGACGCGAAGTGCTTTTGGTCCTGTCGGAACTTCCCGCTTTGGACAGCATGAGCACGGCCCTTTTGGTGCACTTGTTAATCAGTGGGACGGCAAAAGTCCTCGTCACTGTCCGTCAGGCTACCGACATGCCGGAAGACCTGGTCAGGCTATTGAAAGACGGCCTCCTGGAGGAGGTCCAACTTCAAGTTTTTTCCCGCGCGGAAGTTGCCAAACTGCTCAGCGGCGTCCTTGGAAAACGAGTGACCGCTACGGCTGCAAGCGCTTTGCACGCGTCCAGCGGTGGAAACCCCCTGGTGCTCCAAGCCATCGTGACTGAACAGCTCCGTTCAGGCAACCTGCATCTGGCCGGGCAGGTTTGGGCAATGAAGGGCGAAATCCACCTTTCTTCCGCGGAAATCCTGACCGACCTGGTCCGCTCGCGCCTGGCCCGGGAGAGCCCTGCGGTCCAGGAAGCGCTGGAGCTGCTTGCCCTCATTCGAACCGCCCCGCTGGCCGTGCTGTTGGACGTCCTGGAAGCTGACGTGGTTGCGGAGATGGAGTGGTCCGGATACCTCCGCATCGAACCGTCAGGCGCCCGCAGGGTGGCGCTGCGCGACGAGTACATGGGTGAGGTCATTCGGGGCTGGATGGACCTGCCGCGGCGGAATGAACTGCGGCGGCTCGCCGCCGGGGTGATCGGCAGCATTACCTGGGACCTGGATGCCGAGGCACTCCTGGGCTTTGCCTCCTCGACGCTGAACGTCCGCGAAACCCTTGAACCCGGAGTCGCCCTGGCGGCTGCGGCGGCAGCGAACAAGCAGTTCGATCCTTGGTTCGCCTTGGAATGCGCCCGGCAGATCGGGCGCGAGGACAAGGAATGGGTGGCTGCCGCCCAGCAACGCTGTGTTTCCCACGTCATTCTGGCCGAGCACGAGGCCGCGGTGGCAGCTTTGAAGGATGTGACGCCCGAGCAGCTTCGGCGCCTCCCGGCATATGACTATGCGGACTATGTCCAGGAGCTCTGCAGTGCGTTGTTGTGGATTCCAGGTGGGCACCTCCAGATACCCGGCCTGATCGCCGAGGCCGCGGAGGACCTTTCCCGCCGGTCGCAAGAGGTCGGAGCGGATGCCACGGAGATTGAACGGGCACGCGGGATGCTCAGGCTCGCGAGTTTCGAGCTCCAGGTCCATCAGGGCGAATATGCCGAGGTTGCAGAGGCCTTGGAGCAGGAGTACCGGGATGGGAATGATCTTCAACAAAGGTTGAGCTGCGGGAGCCTGCTGACCATGGCCTGGGCAGTGCTCGGCAGGGAAATGGAAGCCATCGAGCTGGCGCGCGAGTTGAAGCACAAGATACAGCGCGCAAAAGCGCGGCCGCGCTTGCACAACTGGTTGTCCGAAGGCTTGTTTGCCGCACTCCTTTGCAGCGGACAGTGGGAAGAACTGGCACGGATGCTGACGGCGACCCTCGATCAGCAACCAAAGAACATCCACTACCTTGGCGGTGCCGCCGAACTGGCCCTGGGTGTTTCCTACACCTATGCCGGACGGGCTTCAGTCGCAATCGACACCCTGCTGGGGGCCCAGGCGCAGCTGGAGATCAGGCGCAACTACTACGGACCAGCGTTGGCCTACTCCGCGCTCGCTTTTGCCTACGCCCAGGCCGGCGACGTGAAGGAATCCCGGACTTTCCTCGAACTGGCAGAGAAGGGACAAGGGGAAACGGCGTGGTTTCCCGCCTGGATGGCCGAATTCTGCGTCAAGATGGCACGGCGTTGGCTCAAGGATCCCGGGGCGAAGCAGAGTCTCATCGAGTCGGCCAACCGGGATTTGGCGAAGGGACGGATCACCACGGCATCCATCAGCCTTTTCGGCGCGACCGTCCACGGCACCGAAGAGGAGCTGTTGCTCCTGGAGCAGGTCTCATCCCGTCGCCAGGGCAAGATGGCCGCAGTGAACCGGATGGTCGCGGAGGGAACACGCAAGAAGGACCCGAAGACGCTGCTTCTTGCCGCTTCGGTCGCCCAGGAACTGAAGTTGGATGCCGTGGAGTCGCGCTGTGCCGTCCTGGCCTTGGACATCGCCCGGGAAGCCGGCGATTCCGCGTCCGCCAGGCTCGCCCAGCAACGGCTGGACCGCCTGGTCGGTACCGTACCGGTACTGCCCTTGACACCGCACACTTTCGGACCGGAACTGACGGAAAGGGAGCGTCAGGTTGCAAAGATGGCCAGTCAAGGGTTGAGTAACAAAGAGGTAGCCAACCAATTGCAAGTTTCGGTGCGCACAGTCGAAGGCCACCTCTACCAAATCTTCACGAAAATGGGAATCTCATCGAGGAGCGAGCTTGAAGGAACCGCGCAGTCATGACAACGCTGCGATGGTGCACGGTCGTGTCGGAGAAAGCGGTACAAGGCCGCCTGAACCCTGGCTCGATTTTGGGCACTTGCTTCCTGGAATTACCGCCGCCATCCGTACCGATGATTGTTCGGCAGTCTTCATCGTGGGCGATTCCGGACTCGGCGCGTCATCTCTCCTGGCCCAGCTGGGCAGTGTCTTTGCCGGCGAGCTTGCGGTCGTTCCGATTCACGGAAGTCCGTCACTGACTGCTGTACCGTATGGGGTGCTGGCGCCATTTCTTTCCCATCTTTCACTTGCTGACATATCCTCCCGGGTCGCTGTGCTTCGCTCACTCTGGGATCACCTCGAGGCCATCCGGGTAAGTACCGGACCGGCTTTGCTGCTTGTCGATGACGCGCACTACCTGGACGATGCAACGTGCGCGATGCTGACCGAGCTTGTCCAGGCCGGATGGGCCAAAATCGTGGCCGCCTGCGTTCCACGGCCGGGAGTTCCCGGGACGCTCTTGCGGCTGTGGCACGAGGGAACCGCAGAGTGGTTTGACCTGGAGCCATTGACTGCTGAGCAAGGCCACGAACTGTGCGAGGCATTGCTCGGGGGGATCGTCCTGAACAGCACGAGCCATGGGTTCTGGACCGAGGCAGGAGGCAACACCCTTCTTCTTAAGACCCTTGTCCGCGAAGCCGAGAGCTCGGGTACCCTCGTTCAGAGACACGGTGTTTGGCTCAAGACGGCCGCAACACCGGTCCACACGGTGAAGCTGGAGGCCGCCGTCAAACTTCAGCTGATGCGCATTTCGGCCGCGGGCAGGGAAGCCTTGAGCTTGATTGCATTGGCAGAACCGGTGGACGAGACGTTGATCAACGTTGTGGCCGGAGAAGCGGCCGTCCAGGAGCTGATGGAACAGCACTTGATCAAGCCTGCGGGCAATGGGTTGCCAACCCTCCGGCTCGTCAATCCAGTCTACGGAGAAGTGCTCAGAAGCATCGTTCCGGCCGCGAAGAGCCTCCAACTGCATCGGCAGCTGATCTCCCGGATGGATGTATTGGAGGACAACCCGGATTCCTTGCTGCGGATGGTGACATGGTCACTTGACTGCGGGGCGGACGTACCGGACCGACTTTTGATCCGGGCGGCGGTCCTCTCGGCGAGGCTACTGCAGAGCGAGACGGCATTGCGCATGGCGGCCGCGGTGCGCGACACGCAATGGCAATCGGTTGCTCAGGCGGTTATGGCCCGGTCATACTTCAATCTCGGACGCCGGGACGAGGCCGCGGCAGTCTTGGCCCAGGAAACGTTGGATGGCGACGCCGGACCCGCCCAGGTAGTATCCGACAGCCTTCTGCGCGCGGTCACGCGTGCCGCCGTCGGGCAGTCCGCTTCCTTGATACGGGGGGAAGCCGAACGACTCCGCGAATGGGGCGAACAGCAGCCTGGACTCGAGGGGCAGAGGACGCCGGACGCGAAAGCCGCGGTGCCGCTCGCCGTCACCATGATCGGGCTTCTTGCTGGCTCCGTGGACGGCGACTACGGAAGGATGGGCCCCGAACTGGAGCACGTGCTTCTTCATTCGGGAACAGTGGAAGGCTCTTTGGCCCCCCTCTTCAGGGCCCTCGCGTTGGCCCTGAAATCAGAAATGCTGTGCGCCCTCGGCCGCGGACACCAGGCAAGGCTGTTGGTTCTCGAGGCTGCCGCCCTGGCCCAGCCCCAAGAGAACGATGTCTTCTTCATCCCCGACTTCATCTCCGCCCGCCTCGTCATTTGCGCATTGGCCGTAGGTGACTGGACCGACGCACAAAAGCTCCTCGACAGCTACTACGAATCGTCGGGTGTCTCGATGGCGTCTTTCGGCGGGGCGGCCTACGTGGTGGCCGGGTACATCGCCATCAGGCAGGGAAAATCCGGCGACGCCTTGCCGTTGCTGACTGCCGGACTGGAAGCCTTGAGGGACAGCGACCCGCAGAATCTCTTCGGACTGTGTGCTGCCATGGCCTTCTATGCCGCAGCCAGCGCCGGGTTGCCTGAAGCCGAACGGTTCCGGGCGGACTACAAGGCCTGGGAACAACACAGCACCCACCTTCTCGCGTCACAGGCAAACAGTTTTTTCTACGCCGCACTGGAACTCCTCAACGCCGACGGCTCCGGCCTGGAGGCGTTGCACTGCAACGCTAACAACGCGGCGAAGGAAAACGCCACGTACCTTGAACTTCATGCGCTGGAGCTTGCGCTTGGCCTGGGGGACATCAGCAGGCTGGACCGGTTCTGTGAAACCGCGGCCGCGACGGAGGGGGAATGGGCGCAAGCGCTCGCCGAATACGGGCGGGCACTTGAGCTCGGGGGCGCTGCCCGGTATCTATCCGCAGGAGAGAAACTACAGGCGGCCACCGTCTACCATTTAGCCGCGAAGGCGTATGGCCTCGCGCTGGCGGCACCGGATCGCGGCAGCACCAAAGAGCTCAGTGCCGTTGCGCGCGCGGGGCTGGCGCGCTGCAACGAAGAACTGGGCAAGGGCAGCGAGGAAACACACAACGAGTCCGTGGTTCCGAAGCTGACCAAGAGGGAATGGGACATCGTCAATCTTGCGGTCCAGGGCCTCAGCGACCGGCAGATTGCGGACACGCTGCTTATCTCTGTCCGGACCGTCGAAGGGCATCTCTACCGGTGCTATTCGAAATTGGGGATCACCGGCAGGGACGAACTTGCAGGGGCCGCCGCCGTCGCACAGGGAGCATCGAGTACAAGCTGAAGCCGGGAATGGCCGCAGGGCAGTAGTAGTGCACTCTCGATTCGACCGCCGGCCACTGCCCGCGACGAGTACCCGCAGCCCGGGGCAAAGGTACTCACACCCGCATACGAGTATGCGGGTGAATGAAAGTCGAGTACTCACTACTGGTGTGGGCCTGACGGCCAGCTGGTTAATTGGGGGGTGTCACCACTCGATCACTGGGGGTCTCGCTCATGTTGACAGCAGGCAGTGCATCTGCGGTCCACGCCGTCCGGTCCGGGACGCGGTCCCGGTACCAGGCATTCGACGGATCGTCGACTCCGTCCTCGCCTGATGGAACCGAAGGCAAATCGGCAATTTCGACGGCGTGGCCGCCGATTGGACCTAGAGCCGCTGTCGAGGACATCGCGCTTGCGCTAGCAGCTTCCAAGGGTGGCGTCCTTGTTACGGGGCCGTCGGGGAGCGGCAAGAGCTACTTGACTACTCGCGCCGTGAACGAACTACGCGGGCGCTCGTTCGTCGTCGTCATCCGCGGAAGCGCAGCATTGGCGAGATCACCGTACGGCGCCCTCAATATCCTTCTGAGCGATCTTGACCCGGGATACCTGGCCCATCCCGTCCTGGTGTTGTCGGCGCTCACCAATTTGCTCCGTGAGCGTGCCGAGGGAAAGCCGGTGTACCTGGTCATTGAAAACGCGGCCGAGCTTGATGAGTTGGCGGCGATGACGGTGGCCCAGCTCGCGAGGAACGGCACGGCGCAGCTTGTCCTCACCTGCACCGACCCGCAGCGGCTCGGCGGGGAGATCACCCGGCTTTGCGGTGATGGGTTCTTGCACCGCATAGACCTCAAACCACTGACTTTCCATGAATCGCACGCCTGGCTCGAGGCCGCGCTGGGAGCACAGGTCTCTCCGTCCGGCGCCCATGCCCTGTGGACAGCCAGCGGGGGCAACCCCCACTACCTCAAGATGCTCGCCGCGGAGCTCGCCGAATCGGGTTCGCTCCTGAAAAGCGACGGCGTCTGGGTCCTGACCTCCCGGAGCGAACAGCACGGCAGGGCAATCACCGACCTCATCACCACGCGGCTCGGGCGGATGGGCGACGGTGAGCGCAAAGTCCTGGAGGTCCTTTCACTGGCGAGGGCCGTGCCCCTGGAATCCCTGCTGGCACTCGCATCGGCCGATGATGTGGATTCCCTTGAGAAAAGGGGCGTCCTCGTCGTCGACGATTCGCTGCCCAGGATGGCTCGGCTCCAAAGCCAGCTGGTGGGTGACGTGGTCCGGGCGAACGTTCCCCCCGGCCGCAGCAACGAACTCCGGAGCCTGCTCCTCAAGTCGATGGATCCGGCCCTGGGCCAACGCTCGATGTTGCTGTCCATGGCCGCCTGGGCATTGGACTGCGGAGCCAAGCTGGGACGGGAAGAAACGCTGGAAGCGGCCGCGGCGGCGAACGGGCAACTTGAGGCCCGGCTGGCCCTGCGCTTGGTCCGGTCCATCCCGGGCCACTCCGCGGTGCCCGGGGCAGTAGCCGAGGAAGCCCGTGCGATGATGACACTCGGTGATGTCGCCGGGGCCAGGGACCTGCTTAATCTTCAGCTGGATGAACCCGGGGATGGCGTCACCCTTGCAGAATGGGTCCGGCTCAAGCTGGCCGAGGCGGCGATCCTTCTGGCCCTTCCCGAAACCACGGCCCAAGCTTCCGAGACGCTGGCACACGTCCGTCGGCGGCTCGAGGACGAAACGATCACGGCCGGCGAAGGGCAGGACATCGCCACCTTGCGGGAGGAGCTTGTCCTGGCCGAATCGCAGGCAGCGAGCTATTCGGGTTCCTACGCTGAGATGGCAGCAAGACTGGAGGAGGTCCTTCAAGACTTTGAATCGCACGGCACCGAGTTCCGCCTCCTTGCCGGAAGCTGGCTGTGCGAGGCATGGGCCCTGACGGGACGGCAATCCGAGGCGGCGGACATGGCGGAGCAGCTGGCGGCTGACTGCCATGATCCCGCTGTTTCGGTCGCCGCAGCCCGACGCGCCACATCGCGGCTGCGGTTCGCCTTCGTACTTGCCGGACGGTGGGACAAAGAGGCGGAGATGGTCCAACCCGGCGATGACCTCTTGGCCTCAGCGGCCGAGGCGCTGCCCACAGCGATCGATCTTCCCAAAGCGATCTTCCGGTGCCTCCAAGGTCGGGGCCAGGACGGTCTGGAAGCGCTCATTCCGGTGATAAGCCAGTTGCGGGTCCAGGACAACGAAGGCATGCTGGATGTCGCCTGCACCGCAGCAGCCTACGCCTCGGCCTTGCAAGGCGACCATGACCAGGCCGTGCGCTACCTGAAGGAAGCTTCCACCCAGCTGCGCCGGCCGACGTGGCGGAAAGAGCGGACGAAGAGATACCTCGCGGCGTTGGCCCGGGAACGGGTCAACGGCCCGGAGGCCGCCGTCGAGGAACTCCTCAGCTTGGCCGACGCCGACCGGGACGAGGGTGCCCCCGGCCACGAGATCTTCTGCCTCAGTTCAGCCGTCCGGCTCGGCGCGGCGGCATCCGCTCCACGGCTGTTGGACTCGGCCCTCCGCTGCCAGGGACGATTCGCCGAACTGTGCGTTGCGTACGCACGCGCGACGATGTCCGGAAGCGCGGAGCTTCTTCTTGAGGCAGCACGGTTGGCCGAAGACATGCAAAACGACAGGTTCGCCTTCGATATCGCCGAAACCGTCCTGCACATCGACCAGGTCCAGTCGGACAAGACAGCCCTCAGGAAGGCGCGCCAGCTCGCGGAGACGTGCCGGCAGCGCTTGCGCACCCCGCAAAGCGGCAACCAGGAGGGCTTGAAGCTGACGGCCCGCGAGATGGAGATCGCCAGGCTGGCGGCGAACCGGGAGAGCAACAAAGGTATCGCCGCGAAGCTCCATGTTTCAGTACGCACGGTGGAGGGGCACCTGTACCAGATCTTCGGCAAGCTGAAAATCGTGGAACGCTCCGAGCTGAGCTTCGCGCTTGGCAACGTCGAAGGTGGTGCGAAATGACCGAAGTGGTTTCGGCTGATGCGCTCATAGGACGATTCAACGTGATGGCAGCCGTTGTCGACTGCCTTCTCGATGTCAATGGCCCCGGGGTCCTGCTCTTTGGCGACGCAGGCATCGGCAAGACGGCACTGATTAACGAAGTGGTCCAGGAATTGGGGCAACGTGTCCGCCCGTTCCGGGTCTTTGCCGGTCCCACCCTCGCCTCGGTACCGTTTGCCGCCCTGGCACCGCTGCTGACAGCCTTGACCCCGAGCCAGATCAATGAACCGTTGTCGGTCCTGAGGGCCGTCGTCGCGGCGTTGAACCCGGCAGGCCAGCCGCATCCGGCACCAGCTGTCCTGATCGTCGAGGACGCACATCACATCGATGACAGCAGCGTGGCTGTCCTGGCACAGTTGGCTGCGGCGGAAGCCGCCAAAGTCGTGTTCTTGTGCCGGCCGTATCCCGCGCCGCCTGCAGAGGTTTTCTCGATGTGGTCCGAGGGGCTCGTGGACCGATTCGACTTGCAGCCACTCAACGAGCAGGAAGTCAACCAACTTTGCGCCCAGGCCTTGGATGCGCCCGTCGTCCAGGGGACCAGCGCCGTCCTTGGCAAGTACTCCGGCGGAAACCCGATGTTCCTGCTGGAACTCATTGAGCACGCCAAGTCCTCAGGCCAGTTGGTCTGCCGAAACGACGCCTGGATGCTTTCGGGCGAGCTCCGGGGCACTAGCGTGCGTTTGATGGACCTTGTCCGCAACCAGATCCTGATGCTGGGCGCCGCACAGCGCGAGACCCTGGAGACCGTGGCGCTGGCGGAGCCTGTCCCGCTGAACGTCGTGCAACAGGCCAGCGACTCCAGCGCTGTGGACGAACTGCAGGAGCTGCATTTCATCGAGATCGCGTCCGACCCCGCCCGGCATGTCCGGCTTGCCCAGCCGCTGGTTGGCGAAGTGATCCGCCAGCTGGTCCCGACCGCCCACAGCATGACCATCCGGCGGCGCATCGTGAACCTCATGGAGTCCAAGCCGCAGACCATGGACGGACTGCTGCGCTTCGTCTCCTGGGGATTGGAATCGGGCACCGAGGTTCCGGACTCCGAGATCCTGGAAGCGGCCCAGCTAGCCAACCGCTTGTTCATCCCCAGCTACGTGGAACGGGTAGCCGGCGCAATCAAGGATCCGTCCCTGAGACTGGCAGCGCAGGTGGAGGTGGCACGCGCCAAATGGTACCGGGGCGACATCAGGGGTGCGGTGTCCTCGCTTGCCGGGGTCGTGGACCGGACCAATGATCCGCGGACAGTCCGGCAGGCATCGATGTTGGCGGCCCAGCTTTCCGGGCGACAAGGCGTCGGGCCCAACGCCATCAAACAGGCAGCGTACGAATGGGAGGCGGCCCTGGCCAGGCTCGCCGAATCCCGCCAGGGCATCGACCCTGGTGAGCTGGAACGCGGGAAGCTGGGGAGCAGGCTCCTCTCGCTGGAGGGCCTCCAAGCCGAAGGCCACTACATCGAGACGGAGCGGGAACTCCGCCAGATCTGGAAAGAAGCGGACGACGACGAGTCCCGCCTGGTGGCGGGCACCCTCCTCGCAGAGGCCATGGCGGTCACGGGACGGCCGGTTTCCGCCATCCAGATTCTGATGGAGATCCAGGAGATGGTCGCCACAAGCGGCGACTGGAGCCTCCAGTACGCAGGAATGGTGATGCGCCGCTACATCCTGGCCTTGCAACAGGCAGGCGAGTTCGGTGTTCTTGAAACGTTCCTCCAGAACCATGTTTCCCAAGCACCGAACTCGCTGATCTATTCAGGCGGGATGTTCCACCTGGCTGCCGGGATGGTGGACCTGCGCCGCGGAGACCTGGGGGTGGCGCTGCCACGGCTCCGCCAGGCGGTCAGCATGCTGCGGGTCTCCGACATGGGAAGCGACCTGCCCGACGCCGTTGCTGCCGCCGCGTACGCGGCGTCGATCCTGAAACGCCGGGACACAGCCATGACGTACTCAAGCGAATACGACGCATTGATCCGGGAAGGCGTGCACCCGTCGCTGCTGGCACAAGGTCATGCGGCAGTGGCGCGAGCCGAGCATACCGGAACGCAAACGGCGATCGCGAGACTCATGTCCCTGGCCGATTCCGCGGCCGCGGACGGAGCTATCGGTGCTGAGATCGACATCCTGATGCTGGTCCTGAGACTGGGTGACCCCGGTGTGGCGCGTCGGCTGATGGCAGTGGCCGAGGGGAGCGAAGGCCGGACTGCGGAGTTCGCCTTGAGCGTCGGGATCGCCCTCGCGCACAAGGACGCGGATCGCCTGATTGAGCTGAGTGATTCGGCAGCCAGGGACGGACTGGAGCTTGCCGCCGCCGACTGCGCCAGCCACGCCCTGAGGATCCTGGAAAGCAGGGGGGACAAGGCGCGCCAGCTCGAAGGACAGCGGCTCCTCAAGCGCCGCACAGCTGCTCTCGACAAGGCCGGCCCGGCGGTTGAAGGCGGCTCCCCGGATCTCCAGAAGCTGACCAGGCGCGAACAGGAAATCGCAACGCTTGTGCAGTCGGGATCGAGCAACAAGGACATTGCGCTCAGCTTGGGCCTGTCATTGCGCACCGTCGAAGGTCACTTGTACCGAATGTTCGCCAAGCTTGGCATCAGCCACCGGGAAGACCTGATGAACGGTGCGCACGGCACGCAGGGCGTGGGCTAGCCGCCCGCGCGACCCGCTTGCCCTCTGCGATCGCGGTGACCATTTTCCCGAAGCCGCCTTCCGCCGTCGTGCTCTCCACTGAGGGGCACGACGGCGGGCGCGAGAGCCTAAAACGAGTACTGAATTGAGTGGTTAAAAGTGCTCGGACGGGTAGTCAACGGCCTCGGAACGGACCGCGCATCCAAAGACGGGTAGAGCCCACTCGCGCCCGCCCCGGAGGTTCGTTAATACGCTTTTCCTGATGGCAACCGCCACTCATTTGGGGATAAGTGGGTCTCGAGATGAAACGCAGGAAGAATTCTTTGATCCAGGAAAACCACCCGGTAATCCGGCGAGAAGTCAACTCCAATGCAACCGGTCTCCCGCATTCGGGGGGCCCCACAATCGAGCCGGCGGCAGACGGTCATGTGCCCTCTGAGACCGGGGCACGTCCCGTTTCGTCGCCGGCTTTCTTTCACACTGGAGACAACAGGCACCGGGAGGTCGACTGACCATGACACCGAACACGAAGGTAAAGACCCTCAAGGCAGAGCACAGCGGGAACGCGCAGTCCTCGCACACGCAGGCCCCAGCTTGGCCGGAGGGCGCGGGAACACGGATAGCCACACAGGACCAAGCTTTTACTTTCGACGTGGCGATCGTGGGCATGGGCTATGTCGGCCTGCCCACGGCCCTGGCGATCAACGCATCGGGTCGGCGTGTTCTCGGCCTTGACGTGTCCGACGCCCGCCTGGCCGTGATCCGGGAGCAACGGGCAGATCTTCTGGACTCCGACAGGGAGCGGCTCAGCAACGCGCTTCTGGACCCGACCTTCATGCTGAGCAGCGATTTGTCGTTGCTTGCCCACGCGGCGGCCGTGGTTGTGTGCGTTCCCACCCCCGTCGACGAGTACTTGGTCCCGGACCTCTCGATTCTCCGGGCGGCCTGTGCCTCGGTGGTCGATTTCGCCACCCCTGGCCAGTTGCTGATGCTGACCTCTACAACGTACGTCGGATCCACGCGCGACCTCCTGGCGTTGCCCTTGGCTGCCAGGGGACTTATTCCAGGCCGTGACGTGTTCGTGGCCTTCTCGCCCGAGCGCATCAACCCTGGCGTGGATTCCTTCTCACACGAAGACGTCCCCCGGGTAGTTGGCGGAGTGACCCCGGCCTGCGGCGAAGTTGCCGAACGGCTTCTGAGCGCCAGCACCAAGCTGGTTCACGTTGTGCCGTCGGCGGACGTCGCCGAAATGACCAAGCTCGTGGAGAACACCTTCAGGGCCGTCAACATCGCCTTGGCTAACGAATTCGCTGATATCTGCCACGAACTCAACATGGAAGTCATGGACGTTATCGATGCGGCTTCCACCAAGCCGTATGGATTCATGGCGTTCACCCCCGGTCCTGGAGTCGGCGGACACTGCATACCGTGCGACCCCCACTACCTGCTGTGGCAATTGCGCAAGGCCCGCTTGACGGCGCCGGTGATCGAGCAAGCGATGGCCGGGATTGCAGGCAGGCCGCACAAGGTGGTGGAGAAGGCCCGGCGTATCCTCTCGGACCGCAACCACGGTGTTGCCGGTGCCCGCGTCATGGTGCTCGGGGTCGCGTACAAACCCGACGTCGAAGACCTCCGGGAATCCCCGGCCCTGGAAATCATTGCCGCCTTGATTGCCGATGGGGCGGAAGTGGCATTCTCCGATCCTTGGTGCCAGACGGCGCCCGATGGGCACGGCGGAACACTCCAGTCGGAGCAATCGCCTGCTGACTGGGGTGCGGATCTGGTGATCCTGCACACGAGGCACAGCCAGATGGAACTTGACTGGTTGGCCGGAGCACCAGCAGTCCTGGACACGACGTACCGCTTGCCCAAGGCCGACAACGTAACCCGGCTCTAGATCCACCAGGTTTTCGACGGAAGCAGGAGCAATGAAAACAGCAATAACCGGGGGTGCCGGCTTCATAGGAAGCCACCTTGTTGAGTACTTGTTGGCGGCGGGGGACGAAGTCGCCGTGCTGGACAACTTGTCGACCGGACGCTTGGAGAATCTCAAAGGCGTCATCGGCCACCGGAACTTCCACTTCGTCGAGGGCACCATTCTCGACCGTGACGCCGTGGACAAGGTGGTGGCAGGCGCCGACCGGGTCTTCCACCTGGCCGCCGCCGTCGGCGTGAATCTGATTGTTGACCACCCCTTGGAGAGCCTCCGCACGAATATCCATGGCACCGAAGTGGTCCTGGACTCGGTCCTGCAATCAGGTGCCTCGCTGCTGCTGGCATCCACAAGCGAGATCTACGGCAAGAACACCTCGGACAGCCTCTCGGAGGAAGCGGACCGCATCCTGGGATCCGCGCTCAAATCCCGGTGGACCTACGCCGCCGCCAAAGGTATTGACGAGGCATTTGCCCATGCATACTGGCGCCAATTCGGGTTGCCGGTTGCCATCGTACGGCTCTTCAACACGGTCGGTCCGCGGCAGACAGGTCGCTATGGAATGGTTGTTCCGCGACTTGTGCGGCAGGCGCTCGTCGGTGAGCCCCTGACCGTATATGGAGACGGCCACCAGACGAGGTGCTTCTCCTACGTCGGCGACATCGTTCCCGCCATCGTCCGCATTTCCGAGGAACCGCTTGCCTACGGTAATGCATACAACCTCGGCGGCAGCTACGAGATTTCCATCCTGACGTTGGCCGAAAGGATTGTTGAACTCCTTGGGAGCTCCAGCGCCATCACCTTGGTGCCATATGAGCAGGCGTACTCGGAAGGCTACGAGGACATGCGCCGGCGGGTTCCGGACAACAGCAAGTCCTTCGGGCTGGTTGGCTTCGAGCCGAAGACCACGTTGGATGAAATCATCCTCAACGTCGCGGCCGACTACAAGCCGGCAAAAGTCCTGGATCCCTCGGGTTGGAAGATCACCCTCGCATCTTGAACCGCGGCCAAACGAAACCGTATCCACTGAAGCGGAGTCGTTCAACTGAAGTCGTTGAACTGAAGAAGTACCTTGAAGAGAAAGGCTGCGTCCGAATGGACCGTATCTGGGGGGCGTCCATGTCTCAACCTCGTCACAAGGCCGAACGCTTGAGCCCTCCGGGAAGATCTCGTTGGCTCGCAGGCGTTTTGAGCGTCCTGATGTGGACGTCGGTTTTTGGGATAGCAGCACCCGCCGCGCACGCGGCGCCGAACACCATCATTACCCTGACGTTTGACGACGCCAACGCAGATCAGATCCCCGCCGCAGCTATCCTCAAAAGCAACGGGCTCAAGGGCACCTTCTTTACGCCGTCGGGCTTCCTCAACGCTCCGAACTACATGACAACCCAGCAAGCACTGGCGTTGCAGGCGGACGGAAACGAGATCGGCGGTCACACGGTGACGCACCCGGACTTGGCCCAGATGGGTGCCGACGAGGTCAAACGCCAAGTCTGCAATGACCGCGTCAATCTCACCAACATGGGATTCACCATCACCAACTTCGCGTACCCCTTCGCGTCGCTCACCCCGGCGGTGGAGAGCACGGTTGCGGCTTGCGGATATAACAGCGCCCGCGGACTCGGAGACCTTGAAAGCGTTGTGCCTGGAAGCGCAGGCCTTGGATTCGCTGAGACCCTTCCTCCTGCCGATCCATACAAAACGAAGGCCCCGGACGAAGTGGACAACACTTGGACTTTGACTGACCTGCAGAACGTGGTGTCCAAGGCCGAGCCCGGCGGTGGCTGGGTTCAGGTGACATTCCACCACATCGGCACCGGTATCGATCCAACTTCAGGAATCGCGGACCCCCTGACGGTTTCCACAGCGCTTTTCACCCAATATGTACAGTGGCTCGCCGCGGAGAAGGCCGCTGGGCGGATCGCGGTCCAAACGGTCCAGGAAACGCTCGGCGGAGCGGTCAAACCCGTTGTCGCCGGACCGGCTGCACCCCCTCCGGTCACCGCGGGGAACCTCGTCAAGAACGCCAGCTTGGAAACCGCCGGTCCGGTAGCTTCGGGACTGCCGCAGTGCTGGGCCCAGGGCAGTTACGGTAGCCACACTTCGGCTTTCACTACGGTAACCCCCGGGCACGGGGGCACCGCCGGGACCCATGCTGAACAGCTCGTGATGTCCGCCTACGTCAGCGGGGACGCCAAGCTAGTGCCAACCCTCGACTTGGGCGAGTGCGCGCCAAGTGCAACTCCGGGCCACACCTATGAGATGAAAGCTTGGTATACCTCGACGACGACGACTCAATACGAACTGTATTACCGCACGGGGCTGGGCACATGGACGTATTGGACCGCTAGCCCGTATTTCCCGGCGTCTACCACGTGGGCCCACGCGACGTGGACGTCGCCCGCCCTTCCAGCCGGTGCTTCGGCCATCAGTTTGGGCTTGAACCTGCTCGGCAATGGCACCTTGACCACGGACGACTTTGAACTCTATGACAGTGCAGGCATCAGGCACTTCACAGACGTCACTCCTACCTCGGCGTTCTATGACGAAATCAGTTGGCTATCCAACAACTTGATTTCGCAAGGTTGGCCTGACAACACCTACCGTCCTCTCACGTCAATCACCCGTGAGGCCATGGCAGCGTTCCTCTACCGGTTCTCCGGAAGTCCTGCGGTGCCGGCGAACGCACCCGCGTTCTCCGACGTGCCAGCCGGTGCTCCGTTCTACAACGAGATCCGGTGGCTGGCTTCCACCAGGATCACGACAGGGTACCCGGACGGAACCTTCCACCCGGGTGAGGCCGTGAGCCGGGCCGCGATGGCCGCGTTCCTTTATCGTCTCAAGGGCAGTCCCGCTGTGCCGGCGAACGCACCGACTTTCTCCGATGTGCCAGCCGGTGCTCCGTTCTACAACGAGATCCGTTGGTTGGCATCCACAGGCATCACTACGGGCTTCCCCGACGGCACCTATAGGCCAACCACCGCCATCAACCGCGACGCCATGGCTGCTTTCTTGTACCGCTACAACATTGATTTCCCGAAAGGCTGACGGCAGCTCGTCCTGACGGCCAGGCGGGCGGGATTTCCCACGAAAATTCCTGAGTTTTCCCGCCCAAGGCCACGTACACTGCGGGAAGCACCTAAGACAGGTCCCAAGGGAGTGAATCGTGAATCCGGCGAAATCGAGGGTGAATCGTTGGAACCGCCCAGCCGTCTGCTTTGCATTTTGCCTGACCCTGCTGACGGCGGCGTGCGGTGGACCGGGCCCGAGCCCGAGTCCAACCCAATCAGCCGGCCGGTATCCATGGCACACCGGGATCGTGTCCACGACCTTCTGGGTGGGCGAGATCTTTGACCCCAACGCGCCAGATGGCAGCCAAGTGACGTCCACTTACGACTCCCAATGGATGCAGAGCTACGGAGGCTGTGACGGCGTCGTGACGAACGGCTGCAAGACCGAGGCGAGAACACAGGCCAAAGGCTATGCGCCGAGCAGCATGACTCCGAAGGAGAACCCGTTCTACCTCGATCTCCCTTTCGATGATGTCAACGATCCCACCGCCTTCGCGGAACGGGCGAGCGTCATCCCGTGGGCCAACGATCCGGGTTTCGCAGGCAACGCCCAGAACCGATCCTTTAGCTACATGAAGAACCAGTGGGTCCGGATTCGGATGGGCAACCGCGAATGCTACGGACAGATTGAAGATGCCGGTCCGGGCCAGTATCACGACAAGGACTACGTTTTCGGTTCCAACGATGCGCGTCCTGCCAACAAGAAGTTCAATGGAGCCGGAATGGACGTCTCGCCAGCGCTCAACGGATGCCTTGGGTTCTCCGAGCTCGATGGCGAATCGGACAAAGTCGACTGGCAGTTCGTCCCACGGGACCAGGTTCCCGCGGGACCGTGGCTGAACATTGTCACAGTCAGCCAAGTGAAGTAGCACCGGCCGCCGGGGCCGTCCAAGCAATCCGGTACAGTCAGTCCCTCGAAAACTGGAGGCATCCATGCAGTGGCTCAAGAAACTGTTTCAGCACGGCAACGGCAGGCACCTCGCCCGCCCGGCCGAAGTCAAGAACCAGAACAGGGCGGAACATCCAAGCCAGGCATGATCCTCTTTTGATCGGCGGGATCAAGGCAGTTTGGCGTGGAATCCTGCACTCAACAAATCGGAGAAGCGCTGGGTTCCTTGATCGATCCCGCTACACACGTGGCTGGCCGGATCCTCCGGAGTGTCCTGCGGGCACGACTCATCCCGGTTCAAGGACCACATGGACACCCGTTGAACCCCCTTGCTGATGGCGAAGGAGTTGAATCCGCGAGCCGCATCAAGGTCAAATACCTCGCCCGGGAGGTCGTTCCGGCCGATCATGGGGGTCAACCCCATCTTTCTCCAGATCTGCTCGCTGTTGAGGGGACTTCCTGCACGCTGATAGATGATGCTGAGTTGATCGTGGGTGGACTGGGCCGCTGACGTTCCGGCATCGAGCATGCTTTGCGATGCGCTCCGGCTTGAACCGTAGTTCATCGTCATGATGTTGACCCCCGCCAGCTGGACACCGGCGGCGAGTATCTGGTCCACAGCGGAGGTTCCGGCGTCGGTCAGTCCTTGCGGGGTCACCGGAAGGGTCAGCCAGATTGAGAGGGCGTGCCCTTCCTTGCTCCGCTCCTTCTGGAGGGCAGCGATAGCTGCGGCGCGGCGCTGCCAGGCTGCACTGTCCGCCAGGTTGTCGCCCTCGATGTCAAAGTCGATGGTCTCGGGGTTGTAGCGCTCCAGGACGGCCCGGTAGGCCCTTTCCAGATCGGCTGCATCCTGGCAGGAGTTTGCGAGCTCACTGTTCACTGAGCCGCCGAAAGACACAGCGAACGCGCCGCCGTTCGAGCGCAGCTTGGCGATGCGTTCCTCGAGCTTGAGCGAATTTTTCGCGGCATCAAGGCTGTAGGTGCTGCCCCAACTGGGTGTGCAGGGCTGTCCCGCCATTGCCACCACGAACGCCAGTGTGACGTTCTTGGTGCCCTCGCCCAAGGGTGTTTCGAAAGCGTACTGAGGGACCACGGTGACGTCGACGTAGCCGGAAAACCAAGGTGGTTCGAGAGAGCCGTTTGCCTCCGAAGTCAACCGCCACACGAGCACGCCTCCGATCCCCACCACCAGGGCTGCGGCGATGCAAGCCTTGGCGAAGGCTGACGGCCGGCGCCGGGGGCCATTGGCGGGGGAGGGCGGGCGGCGGATGTCCCGAGCACTGCCTTCCCTTGGCGCAACGGGAGTGCCGCTTCCCTGTTTCCTGGACACTCTCTTCCGCCATCCTTAAACTCCGACTGCCCTGATTGCACCATTTGACCACGAACGGATCGGATTCGCCCCGGTCCGCGTCCCGGGGTTTGATCCTGGCGTTTCGCGCGTAGCGCACGAGTAGTGACGCTGTCCGGACGTCAAGGTTGAGTGTAAAAGACGGGTAGATCCTACTCGTGTCCGTCGTCGCCCTGGTTCATACGCTGATGGTGTCAGTTGGATGATGGCAACGGGGGAAAGACAGGTCTCGCAATGGAAACGGACGCTCTGGTCCGGGCGGTATCAGGACGCAGCGGATTCATCCTGGAAGGTGTTTGCCTGGAGTCCGAGCCTGCCCTTGGGGGATACAGCACGGTCCCTCCCGTGGATCCGGCGCCGATTGACCGTGCTGCCGAACGGCAGCGCGCCCTCATAGAGAGGGCCCCTGAGCGGGGGCCGGTGGTGAATAAGCCTTTGAGACCGAGGCTTCCCCCAGTCGCCACCGGCCCCTTCAGGAACCCCGGCAGCGCGGGTTGGCAATGAGTCCCCTGGGGAAGGGCACCGCATCCGGCCCGGTCCGCGCATCGAGGAAACGGGCAGGGCTGTGGGCTGCCTCGTGCGTGTCGGTGCTGCTCCTGCTGACCGGCGCCACATCGCTGATCAACGGAAGACAAGCTCCAGTAAGCGGATCCGGGAACGACACCCCCACACCTACTGTCGCTCCGCTCTCATCTGTCAGCCTGACGTTCGATGAGGGCCGGGCAAGCCAGATGGAGGCGGCCCGGATCTTGAAGGCTCACGGACTCAGGGGCACCTTTTTCATAGACTCGGGCTTTGTAGGCGCACCTGAATACATGACAATGGACAATCTCCACAGCCTGTCCGCGGACCAGAACGAAATCGGTGGCCATACGGTCACCCTTGCCGATGTGACTTCGGTAGAACCGGACGAAGCGTCGAGGCAGATCTGCAACGACCGGGCAAACCTCACGGACTGGGGCTTCAAGGTCACCTCCTTTGCCTATCCGTTCGCGGCGTCAACGCCGAAGTCGGAAGAGCTGGTCGCTGGTTGCGGCTACAACAGCGCCCGGGGCCTCGGCGAAATAACCACCCCCGTTGATTGCCCGGGCTGTGCGGCTGCGGAAACTGTGCGCCCCGGCGACCTGTTCCGGACACGGGCGACATCGGAAGTCGGCAGCAAGTGGACGCTGGCCGACCTTGAGGCGACGGTGGAGCAGGCCGAAAAGGCCGGGGGCTGGTTGCAGCTGACCTTCTACGACATTGACAACAGCGGCAATCCCCGCTCCGTCAGCCCAGCGTTGTTCGAACAATTCGCCACATGGCTGGCCGCCAAGACCCAACCAGGGACCATGGGCGTGCGCACGGTACATGACGTGATCGGGGGCGTGGCGAAACCCGTGGTGAACGGTCCCGCGGCGCCGCCGGCGGCAGCGGGTCAGAACGCTATTCGGAATCCGGGGTTGGAAACCGCCGGAAAGTACGGCTTGCCGCAATGCTGGCAGGTGGCGTCCTACGGCAAGAATGCCGTAGTCCTGAGCACCTTGACCCCGGGACACAGTGGTGCGGTGGCCCGTCGCCTGGACCTGAGCGAATATTCATCCGGTGATGCCAAACTGCTTCCCGTCCTCGATCTGGGAGCATGCGCTCCGAGCGTGAATACCGGCCACAGCTACTCGCTCAGGGCGTGGTACCAGTCCACCGCCAAGACGCAGTTCGAAGTGTATTACCGCAACAAGCTGGGCACGTGGACCTACTGGACAGCCAGTCCCTGGTTCGCGGCCAACACCAGTTACGAGCAGGCGATCTGGGATACGCCGCCCGTTCCGGCAGGAGCCGAGGCCATCAGCTTTGGAATGAACCTTTTCAGCGATGGCCAGCTCGCTACCGATGATTACGAAATGTACGACACAGTGGGAGCTCCGTCGCCGTGATAGTTCTTTCGATCTTTTTGGTTCTGGGGGTAAGCACGATCTTTTGGTCCATTGCCGGGCTGGTCCGCCTTGCTGGCGAGGAGTCGTGGCGGGCCCGGGAATTGTCATCGAGGGTCCGCAGGTGGATCGCCTTGCTGCGCGGCGGCAATGCGCCGATCCCTCGACATCAGCGGGGCCGCCATCGTTCAAAGGGAGTGCGCATCTCCCCTGCGAATGTCGCGGTCCTCATTGCCGCCCACAACGAGGCCCTCGTCATCAGGGAGACCATCCTCGCGGCCTCCGCTTTGGTCCCTCGACGCAACATCCACGTCGTTTCGGACATGTCCACTGATGACACCGCAGCTATTGCACGGGATGCAGGGGTGAAGGTCCTTGACCTTGAACCGAACCGTGGCAAGGCAGGCGCACTCGCGGCGGGCATCGCCCATTTCGATCTGTGCAAGCGGTTCAAGGTGGTCATGCTCCTGGACGCAGACACCCGCCCGACGCCGGACTACCTCGAAACCGGGCTTCCTTTGTTTGATGATCCCACGGTGGTCGCCGTCGCGGGACGCGCCAAGTCGATCATGAGCCCGGCACCTCCGACGGCGATCGGCCGCTTCCTCGTGGCCTACCGGGAGCGCTTGTACATCGCGGTCCAACTGCTCCTCAAATACGGCCAGGCAGCGCAGGGCGCCAATGTCGTCTCCATCGTGCCTGGCTTTGCCAGCATGTACAGAACCAGCGCGCTCGCAAAAATAGAGGTCCTCGCGCCCGGACTGGTGATCGAAGACTTCAACATGACGTTTGAAATCCATGCGAAGAAGCTGGGACGGATCGCATTCCATCCCTCCGCGGCTGTTGCGTACACCCAGGATCCGGACAACCTGAAGGACTACATCAAGCAGGTGCGTCGGTGGATACTTGGTTTCTGGCAGACCGTCAGGCGGCACGGGCTGCAGTTCAGCAGATTCTGGTTTGTCCTGGGGCTGTACATTGTTGAGCTCGTAGCCAGCTGCCTCTTCTTCGTGCTTCTGGTCCCGGCATTCCTGCTATCGTCCCTCGCGGCGGTCGAAGTGTGGATTTTTGGCAATCGATCGGAAGTCTTCATCTTCCTGTCGGGCGTCCTGCGGCCTCAGGACGTCCTCATCGGAGTTTTCCTGCCGGACCTCTTCTTGACCGTCCTTGCCGCTGTTTCGATGCGCAGCCCGCGCTTTCTGCTGATGGCTCCCTTCTTTCCGCTGATGCGGATCCTGGACGCAGTCATCTGCCTCCAGGTCTTGCCCAAGGCGTACTCGGCGCATTCGTCGGGAGTTTGGGTCAGCCCCGTCCGGCGGATCCAACGCCAACCTCAGGAAATCGCGACGCCGGGTCCTTCCGTGGTCCGGACCGGCTAGGACGCAGTCGCACGGACAGCCTCCGCCCCTGGTAGGCGGACACGCGGACGCCCATGCCACGCAGCCATTGCGGCTGTATGGCATGGGCGTCCGGCACTCCCCGAGTGCGTGGTGTCATGCTGATCCGGGGTTCCGGGATGTTAGTTGGTGACTCCCGACGTGGTGACGACGTTCAGCCACGGACCAGGCGGCACGCTGGCGCGGTCAACGAAACGCCACGATACGTGGTCATTGTCGCCGTTCAGCTCAGCGAAGCCCAGGCAGCCGTTCAGGGCAGGGGATACATCCATGCCCGCACCCTGGCTCGGGTCGCCCGAGAACTGCTTGTTGGCAGGACGGGCGTTGTTAGCGCCGAACACGTAGGCGGAATCGTGGTAGAGGGAACCGCTCGAGGGGCCGGCATCTTCAACTTGTCCGTAGCACACGCCGCCATTGGGTCCGGTGATCTGGACCCATGCGTTCTTCATGTAGCTGTAGCTTGAGTCCGCGCAATGGTTGACGCCGGTTTTGGCGTTGTCCGCTGCGGCCCACGGAATCACCTTGCAACGCTCAGCGAAAGCGACGCCGTCATTGACGTCGTCGTAAGGCAGATCCAAATAGAACGGGTTCTGCAAGGGCTTGGGCTGGTGCAGCGGGAAGTACCCGTTGCTGGCTACGCGCCTTTCCGTGGCGCACTGGAAGCTCGTGCCGGTGCCGGAACTGACTCCGTCACAACCGCCGTAAGTGCTGCCGGGGCAACCGCTCGCGCTGGACGGAGTGGTCCCCATGGTGACGCCAGTGTGCTGCAGGGCCCACTGGCCGTTGTAGGTGGAGCAGACTTGGGAGCCGTCCGAGAGGCTGGCATTGAAGATCTCGCCTACCCAGAAGGTGGTGCTCACAATGTTGGTGTGCAGGGGGTAGGTTCCCGTGACAGGCAGGGGCGCTGCTGTTGGCGCGGGCGCGCCGGCGGGTGTTGCGGCTGGAGCGGGGGCGGCCGCAGCGGGCGTGCTCGACGGCGCCGCGGCCGGAACACTGCTCGACGTCGGCGTCGGCGTCGGCACCGGCGTTGCGGTGCGGGTTGGCGCGGATGAAGTGGAAGGCGACGAGCTCGGCCGCGAATATGAACCGCGGTCGCCGGCCTGATAGGAGGATTTGTGCGATGACTGGACAGCGGAGATGGTGGCGAACCCGCCGAAGGCAAGGAGCGCCACGGCAACGAGTGCTGTGAACAGGTGTTTCATATTTTGGGTGACATATCTGTTGGGGACATAGACATACGAGACCTGGGCAATGGAAAAGGCGAGCTGCAGCCGAACACGCCGCAGCGTCGTACACGGCCAAATGGTGTGTCACGACAGAGTTGTTACGAAAATCGGCTGCGCTTCAACTCCCCAGAAGTAGCCAGCCGGAACTTACTCTTGCGGCACCAGCTTACACAGTCAGATCACAGGGCGGTAACGGAGGATGTAAATCCGGCGGGAAAACCCGGCTGGAAACGACGCCGTGATGCCTCGCCAGGGGGCTCCGTGGAGCGGTGATGTTTCGTGCAAGTAGCCCCGGAAATTCAAGTAGTTACCACTCAATCCAGGACTGAAACCCCGAAGGTAACGTTTGGAAATGACACCGGTCCGTGCCACAGCCGTCAGGAACGTGTGTCCGGCGGCCCGAAGATTAGACAGGACCATGGACGATACCGAAGGGACCCACACCTCGCCCCCGATCATTCGGGCAGCGGAGCTCCAGGAGATTGTTATTGCCTTGTCAGGGCCGGAACCGGCCGGGATCGTCATCTCGGGGCCGGGGGGCTCCGGAATGACCACCCTCCTGGACGCGGCGGCTTCAGTCCTGAGCGGTTCATTCAGCGTAATCGCCCACAACGTCTCGGAGTCATTCGCGGACATTCCGTTTGGAATCGCCATGGCACTTGTTCCGGACCTGCCGGGAAGGGCCAAGGTGTGGCCGGGTTCCATCGTGACGGCTTGCCGCAAAGCGGTGCGTGGCGCGGCGACACCCGGGTCGGCTGCGTTGCTGGTGCTGGACAACATCGATTTCCTGGATGATATGTCTCTTTGGCTCCTGAGCCAGCTGCTTGTTGAACCGGACATCCGCCTGATTGCCACCCACCGCTCGGACCGGCCGTTGAGAATGGAACTCATGGAATCCGTGGTTTCGCGGCAGCTTTCCGTTGTGACCCTGGACGATCTCACGCAGGAGCAGCTTCAAGAATTCCTTGATGATCGCCTCGGCGGACGCGCTGCCCGAAGCCTGGTCCGGGACATCCATGCCCTCACGGGAGGAAACCTGCAGACCGCGAAGTTGTTGCTGGATGAAGCTGCGGCGCGCGGCGAGATCGTGGAACACGCTGATTCGTGGATGTTGTCCGGACCGATCCGTTTGGACGGTTCGCAAGCGCTTGAGCTGACCCGCCACCGGCTTGAGGGCTATTCCGTGCCGCAGCGGCAGGTGGTGGATATTCTGGCAGTGGGGGAGCCGATACTGCTGGCCGTCCTTGAACAACTTGGCCAAAAGCGGGCGATCGAAGCGCTTCGGGCCGACGGAACGATCCGGGTCCTGAAAGACCGTCAGGAGACAGCAACGCTCAGCCACGCTATTGAAGCGAGGCTGGCCCGGCAGCAGCTGGGACCTGAACGGATCCTCGAGCTGCGACGGAGCATCTACGCGACGTCCTCACCCGTTGCCGATGACTCGCTTTGGACGCTGTTCCGTCGCGTGGACCTTGAGCAGGCAAGCGGCTTGCCGGTGCCTGACGCTGATCTTTTGGCCGTGGCCATTGCCGCAAACGACATTCACGACAATCGGAGGGCCCGTCGGGCAGCGGAAGCAGTGCGCGCGCCGGAACTCGGACTGGTTGCCGGCGTGGAACTGGCAAGGGCGCTCTATCAAACAAGGGACTTCCCCGGGGCTGTGACGATCTTGAAGGGTCTGGTGGCAAACACCCCTGACGTCCTGACTGTGGATTTCGCCCATGCCGTATGGCTTCTGCTGCATGCGCTGTTGCCGACATCGCCCGGAGCCAATGTGCTGCAGGGGGTCCTCCAGGATGCCCGACGGCGGTTGGAGGCTGCCGCCGTCGGCCTCCAACCGGGCGAGCCAGCCCGTCTTGAGGAGTCTGCCGTCCGGGATGAGCTGGATGTTCTCCAGCTGTATCTGGATGCCCAGAACGGCAGTTGGCCTTCAGCCAACAGTGAGCTGTTCCAAAGGCTTTGCCACAGCCAACTGGTCGATCCTGGATTGCGCACGGAGCGCCATCCCCCAGAGCCTACCCAGGCCAGCGTGCTATTGATGGCGCTTGTCTCCCAAGGGCTGGCTGTCAGCGGACGGTTCGCCGACGCCGTCGCTCTTTCGAAGCTGGCCCTCGAATCCGTGGGGCGGCTGCCACGGTGCCCCGTGGACTTCCACTCCACTGTGCTGACCATCCACGGGTCCAATCTGATCTGGCGCGGGCAATGGGGTGGCCCCGAAATGTTCTGCGCCGGCAGTTCAAGCTTCAGCAACCGGATGAGCTATTTCGGCGGGTCTGCGCATCTCTACAGGGCACTCGTACTTGCCAGGCAGGGGAGCCTGGAACTGGCGTGTGAACAATTCCGCCAAGCCAAGGCACGGCTGGATGAAGCCGACCCTGAGGGGCTCCTGCCACCGGCCCTCGGCGGACTTGCCGCGGCTGCGTGGTTGCTGGGCGATGTCAACCAGGTCCGTCGCGCACTGGCGGCCTACGACTCGCGGGCCAGCGGGGGGAACTATCTTGCCTCGCAGCTCGCCGAAAGCTATTCGTCCGCCGCCCGGTCAGTGCTGATTGGCGCAGAACACTCGCACCGGAAACTGCTGCAACTTGCCGGTTCTGCCGCCAAGAAGGGACACCGGGCGCTCGAAATGTTGAATCTTGGCCTGGCCGCCCGTACCGGCAGCCGGGGAGACCGGCAGCTGGGGGCCGGAGTGTCCGAGCTGGTGTGGAGTGTCGAGTCCGGGATGCCGTCGGGACAGGAAGCGGGACAGGAAATGGGAACAGGACAGCTAAGCATAGGCGAACCCCAGCAGGCGTCAGACCAGGAGGAGGCTTTCGTTTTTGACGAGCCTCACCCGGCCAGTCCGGAGGCCGGGTCCTCGGTCCTTCCCGGCGCCGTCAAGCTTTCACAACGTGAACGCGAAGTGACTGCCCTGGTGGCCTCCGGACTGAGCAGTGCGGAGGTGGCTGCCCGGTTGGGTATCGCCGTCAACACGGTCAACGCCCACCTGCAGCGGGTTTACGGCAAGCTCGGAGTGTCCCGCAGGCAGAAGCTTTCCGAACTGTGGGACGAGTTGGCGAAGCCGGAGGAGTAAGGCCGATGCTCCCCGGATGAAGGCAGTGAAGCCGATTGGTGGGACAATTACTAGGTGACGCCGCCACTCCTGGCGGTCAGCCGCTGGCGATTGCCACGTAGTCCTAACAAGGAGCACCGGTTTTGACAATGGTTTCCACCCCCGCGTGGGGAGATGCCCAGGTTTCCGCACTCGATGACGATGAAGTCCGTCGCATCCGCAACGACTTCCCCGTTCTTGAGCAGGAGATCAACGGCAAACCGCTGGTCTACCTGGATTCGGGGGCTACCTCGCAGAACCCCCGGAGCGTGCTGGAGGCTGAGCAGGAATTCTACGAACAGCGCAACTCGGCCGTCCACCGCGGCGCGCACCACCTCGCCGTAGAGGCCACGGACGCCTTCGAAGACGCGCGTGCCACCGTGGCGCGATTTGTGGGCGTGCAGGATGATGAGCTGATCTGGACCGCCAACGCCACCGCGGGGCTGAACCTCCTGGCCTATTCGTTTTCGAACGCCAGCGTAGGCCGGGCGGGTGGGGAAGCCGGGCGCTTTGCCCTCAAACCGGGCGACGAAGTGCTCGTCACCGAAATGGAACACCACGCCAACCTGATCCCGTGGCAGGAACTGTGCCGGCGGACCGGAGCGAGCCTCCGTTACATTCCCCTCGACGACGCCGGTGCGCTGCGTCTTGACGAAGCAGCACGCCTCATGAGCGCGCGTACCAGGATCCTGGCGTTCACCCACACTTCCAACGTGCTCGGCAATCTCAATCCCGTGGACGTGCTGGTCGCAATGGCACGGGAAGTGGGCGCTCTGGTGGTCCTGGACGCATGCCAGTCCGCGCCGCACCTGCCCTTGGACTTCAAGGCCCTGGACGTGGACTTCGCCGTATTCTCCGGGCACAAGATGCTGGGCCCCACGGGAATCGGCGCGGTCTATGGCCGCAGCGAATTGCTCAATGCCATGCCGCCGTTCCTGACCGGCGGTTCCATGATCACGACGGTGACCATGGAAGAAGCCCAATACCTGCCCGCCCCCCAGCGCTTCGAGGCCGGAACCCAGGCTATTTCCCAGGCCGTGGCCTTCGCTGCCGCGGCAAACTACCTCAGCGAAACAGGAATGCACCGGATCGCTCTTCGTGAAGCGGAACTCGGCCAAAGGCTTGTCACGGGCCTCAGCGCCATCGAGGGCGTCCGTGTGCTGGGCCCCGGGCCGGGCGAAGAACGCACCGGGATTGCCGCGTTCGACGTCGCCGGAGTCCACGCGCACGACGTCGGGCAGTACCTCGACGACCTGGGTATCGCCGTGCGGGTGGGCCACCATTGTGCCCAGCCCTTGCATCGCAGGCTGGGCCTGAGCGCCTCCACGCGGGCCAGTACATACCTGTACACCACGTTCGAGGAAGTCGACCTGTTGGTTGAGGCGGTTGCCCGGATCAGGCCCTACTTTGGCGTAACGGCCGGAGCCGCGTCATGAGCGGCCTGGACTCCCTGTACCAGCAACTGATCCTGGAGCACTCCAAGGCCCGCAGCGGGGGAGACCTTGCCAAGCTTCCAGCTACCGCAATGGGCGCCCCCGCCACCGGACAGAGCCAAACGGGAGAGAGCCATACAGGACAGAGCCACCAGCTCAATCCCATTTGCGGCGACGAAATCACCCTCCGTCTGAGTCTTGGCACCGCCGGAGACGGACAGGCCGTCACCGAGATCCATTGGGACGGTGACGGGTGTGCCATCTCGATGGCGTCGGCGTCCATACTTAGTGAAATGGCACCTGGCATGTCCCCGGTATCCCTCCGAAACACGATCGATCACTTCCGGGAATTGATGCGTTCGCGCGGCAAGCTGGAAGCGGATGAGGAACTCCTCCAGGACGCCGCCGCCTTGGCCGGGGTTGCCAAATATCCTGCCCGGGTAAAGTGCGCCATGCTCGCGTGGGTTGCCGCGGAGGACGCCCTACGCCAGGCCGAGGCGGGCCAAGGGGTGTCCCGGCCTCTCTAGCGCTGGTGGGCCGAGGTCGAGTACCGTCCACTCTATTTCACGCAACGGTCCGGACTTAGCCTCGAAGCATGATCACCTTGGAGAGCAGGCGCGAATGGCGCCAGAGCCAACATCGGGTCCGCCGGGCGGAATTCGTGGTTGTGGGATTGTTGCTCGTCCTCGTTGCGGCGACAATTCTCGCCGCCGTCGCCGGACTGGTGCAGTAAGGGCCGAATGCTCCAACGCAGCCATGCTGCGGCATTCACGGCTGACTATTCGTGGCTTGGAAAAGCGTACGGCAAAGAAAAGCTCGGACCCGCAAAAACCGGTCCGAGCTTTTTGTACCGTTGGCTTTGTCACCGCATCATTTGGGTACCGCTGCGATGAGCACCGAAATCGTCATAAGACCGAGAATTGCCCAAACAAAGAACAAAGACCAGTTCTTCTCTTGGGCTCTCCTGTGGGCCCCATGCCACACTCGCTCCATACTATTCGCGTCCATAGCAGCAAGGTATTCCTGTCGATACCGCCCAAACAGCGTGCCAACCACCCTACTTGAAAGACTCATTACTCCATTTGAAATGTCGGCTACTCGTATCACTCCCATCATGGCATTCCCTGGGTGTCAGCTCTCAAAACTCCGAGAATCGTCAAGTTTCGGAGTCCCCGGCGAAGAACGATAGGCTGTTTCAGCGCATCCGGAAGTGGTTAGGCGCCTAGCCAGCGCAACCGCTGCGTGCACGTGAGGGAAGGACCGAGTGTTGAAGATTCTGGTACAAGGCGATCTGGGCC
Source organism: Arthrobacter sp. NPDC080031 (assembly GCF_040702485.1). Taxonomy (NCBI): domain Bacteria; kingdom Bacillati; phylum Actinomycetota; class Actinomycetes; order Micrococcales; family Micrococcaceae; genus Arthrobacter; species Arthrobacter sp. NPDC080031. The sequence goes on along the minus strand of NZ_JBFBLA010000003.1, from coordinate 25,845 downwards.
AAGTGGCTTACCACGTAGGTGACGAGGCGATGGCAATCGCGGCGGCCGATGAACTTCGGGCCCGGCTTCAGGCCAAGATCGTCCTCCTGACCCGTGACCCGGAACAAACCACGGACCTCTATGGCATGGACGCGATAGACACTCTGGTGTTCCCTTGGCCTCCTGCGGAGCGCAGCAAGCACCTGGAACTTGTTCGCCGGGCGGCCCGCGGAGACCGCACCGCCCTACCGGCCGAGGATTCCGTGTGGCGGGTGATTGACGAGGTGAAGTCAGCGGACGGTGTGCTGATCGCCGGCGGCGGCAACATGAATTCCTTGTATGGATGGCTGCTCTACGAGCGTGCCGCGCTGGGCCTTATCGCGAAGGAACTGGGCAAGCCCTTGGTTGTCAGTGGCCAAACCTTTGGTCCTACGCTGTTGCCACAGGATCAGCTAACCCTCCACGAGCTCTTGGATTATGCGGGATTGGTGGGTGCGCGGGAGCCATCCTCCTATGCGTTGGGCTTTCAGATGGGCCTCGGTTCCGAGAAACTGACCAGGGGTGTGGATGATGCCAGCTTCCTGCTCCTGCCCGGATCGGTAGACGCGAATCCAGCCGGGGAAGAGTTCGAGCTTCCGGAAGGCCCTTTCATAGCGGCGACCTTTGGTCCCGAATCCTGGCGGGACGGGACCCGCAGCCTTGCGAAGCTGGGAGAAGTGTTGGACCGGGCGGTGGAACTGACAGGTCTTCCGGTCTATCTGATCCCGCACGTGGGCCCTCTTGGCCCAGAGGGCCGCGGCGGTGACCACGAGTCCCACGAAACGGTACACGCACACTCCCGGAGCGGCCAGGTTCGCGTTTGCCCCGTTCTTCCGGCGCCCGCAGTCGCGGCATTCACCGCGGCAGCAGAACTAGTGCTGACAAACCGCTACCACCCTGTGGTCTTCGGCCTTGCGGCCGGGGTGCCGGTGGTTGCGCTCGCGAATGACTCCTACTCGGACGTGAGACTGCATGGAGCCATGAACAACTGGGGCGTGCAGGACTGGGCCTTGCCCCTCAGCAGCCTCGACATCGGTGGTTTCGACCTCGCTATCGCTGAGGCATGGGCGAGGCGCGCGGAAATCCGGGAGCACCTTGAATCGCTGCGTCCCCGGATACGCGCCGTTCACGAGAACTGGTGGGACGCCGTCGCAAGCATACTCTCGGGGAGAGATGCCGAGGCAGCGAAGGGACTGGGGGACGTCGTGACCCTTGAATCGGACTCAGAGTGGGCCAAGCAGGCCAGGGGGCTACGCAGCCAGTTCCGTGCCCTGAGCGGCGGAATCGCCACCCTCTGGACGGAGTGGGACGATGTCCGCTCGCAACGCGATTTACTGTTGCATGATCGGAATGAAGCGATGGAAGAAAAAGAGCGAATAGTTCGATCACGATCGTTCAAGGCCGCCACCCTGTTGCGCCAAGGCGCCAGCGTGTTGCGTCGTGTTTCCGGAGGCCGTCGATGAACGCCCAGGCCCGCGTCGCCGTCGTCGTACGCACAAAGAACCGGCCGGTCCTCCTGCGCCGGGCGCTCGCAGACATCTTCGACCAGTCCTTCCAGGATGTTGCGGTGGTCGTCGTGAACGATGGCGGGGATCCAGTTCCGGTGGATGCGCTAGCCAGGACCTGGGACCACCTTCCCGCCGGCAAGCTTACGATCCTCCACCACGAGGCCAGCAAAGGCATGGAGGCCGCGTCCAACGCAGGGATCCAAGCCACGGCTTCGGAGTTCATCTCCATTCATGACGACGACGATCGTTGGCATAAGGACTTCCTGAAGAAGACAGTGGGCTTCCTCGACGGGATGCCGCAGGCCCAGGGCGTGGCTGTCCGTACCGATATCGTCTATGAGGAGATCCGCGGAGGTGTCATCGAGCAGACCGGCTCCCAAGGGTTCGAGCGTGAGCTTCGGGCGATCACCCTGTCCGACATGCTTCGCAGCAACCGGGTGGTGCCGATTTCCTTCCTCTACCGCCGTTCCATCCTTGAGCGGATCGGGAATTACAACGAAGCGCTGGACGCAGTGGGGGATTGGGAGTTCAATCTCCGTTTCCTTTCGGCGTTCCCCATTGAATTGCTGGACGGCGAGCCTCTGGCCTTTTGGTGCCAGCGACCATCAGAGCGCGGCGACATGGGAAACAGCGTCATAGCCGGGGCCGATGACCACCAGAAGTTCGACCGCTACGTGCGTGATGTCTACCTTCGCGAAGAGGCCGGCAAAACCGGGTACGGCACCTTGCTCTATTTGGCCCAGATGCACGGGCAGCAAGAAGGGGCGATCCATGAGTTGCGGGAGTTGGCGGAGCGGATAAGTTCAAGCGTGGACGAGCTTGGACGAAGGGTGGCGTCCTTGGAAGAAACCGTTCTTAACAGGACGAGCTTTTCCGATCTTGCCCGGCGGCCTGGCCGGCTGACCGGCAGGATCGTCCGGTTCTTGCGCGGCAATCGGTAACAGCCGGATCATCGCGGGACGACGCCGCGGGAACGCACGAGACCCGGCACGTCAGGCGCGGGTAAAAACGTCAGGCACGCCATCGCCGTCGTCGTCCCTTTGCTCCTCCAGCGCCACGCGGCGGTAGTGCCGGTTACGGGCTTTAAGCACGACGGCGGCAAGCACCGCTGCGGCGAAGGAACCGGCCAGAATGGCCACTTTCGCGTGGTCATCGTGCGGGGAACCGGTGCCGAAGCCCAGCTCGGCGATCAGGAGGGAGACGGTGAAACCGACGCCCGCAAGCATGGCCAGCCCAGCGACATCGATCCATGCCAGGCCGTCATCCAGCCGCGCGCGGGTTGTCTTTGTGATGAGGAATGTGGTGCCGAACACTCCCGCGGTCTTGCCCGCCACGAGGGCCAGCACGATGCCCGCCGCTACCGGATCGCGCAGGGCGGCTCCCAGTCCCTCTGCCCCGCCCAAAGCCACCCCGGCCGAGAAGAACGCGAAAACAGGCACAGCAAAGCCTGCGGAGAAGGGACGCAAGCGGTGTTCGAAGCTTTCGGCGAGCCCGGCCGCAGGCTCGCCCTTCTTGCCTGAGGCCATGACAGGCACGGCGAATCCGAGCAGGACCCCTGCGACGGTGGCGTGGATTCCCGAGGCATGGACGAAAGCCCAGGTGGCTGCGGCGAGGGGGAGGAGCAGGTACCAGGTGCGGACGCGTTTCTGGACCAGGAGGGTAAAGAGGGCCAGCGGCACGGCGGCCGCCAACAGCATGAGGGGCTCGAGGCCGCTCGAGTAGAAGAACGCGATGATGGCGATGGCAATCAAGTCGTCCACCACGGCCAGTGTCAGCAGGAACGTCCGCAACGCCGCAGGCAAATGCGTGTTGATGACCGCCAGGACGGCCAGGGCGAAGGCGATGTCAGTGGCGGTAGGGATGGCCCAACCCTTGAGCGTTTCCGCGCCCGGGCCCAGGTTGATGACCACGTAGATGAGCGCGGGAAGGACCACGCCTCCCGCTGCCGCAGCGACCGGGACGATCGCTTTTGCGGGCTTCCGCAGTTCCCCTGCCACGAATTCACGCTTGAGTTCCAGTCCCGCAATGAAGAAGAAGACGGCCAGGAGACCGTCGGAGGCCCAGTGGCCCAGGCTCAATTCCAGATGCCAGGGAGCGTAGCCGATCTTGGCTTCGCGCAGTGCGAAGTAGCCATTGGCAAAAGGTGAGTTCGCCCAGACGAGCGCGGCAACTGTTGCCGCGAGCAAGAGTGCGCCACCAACCGTTTCAGTGCGCAGGATAGCCAGGATCCGTTGGTACTCGGGGAAGCTCGAGCGGCTGAAAACCGTGGACGGGGCAGCGGGGTGCGGGCGGTCCGCCATGCGGCTCCTTAGGGAGTTCGGGATCGACAAAACTGTTGCCGACCAGACTTCCCGGCGCACCTGTGTTCCACTCTACCCGAAGGCGCACCACCCCGCCGGGCCCCCAACTGACTCGCATTTGTTGTCGTTATGAGGCGTCAAAACGACAACAAATGCGAGCTAGTTGGGCCCGGAAGGAGCGTTAGGTGAGCAGCGCCGTGATCCCGATGACCGCCGTCGCGAGTCCGAGCACCATGGAAATGGTGACCAACACGACGTGGACCGTAAGGAACTTCGTGGCTTTCCCGTTGGCGTCGCGGGCACGGGAGTCGGCCATGACGCGGCGCAGGAACTGCGGCCAGACGATCAAGGACCATGCCCCCGCGACAATCAGAACAACCGACAGCCCGGCTGCCAGCTTCACCCTAGTGGCTTTCGAGCCAGGCCTGGGCCTGCTGGGACTGGATGTTCAAGGCCTTGCCGACCATCGGTTCGGCTGCTTCGGCGATCTTGCCGCCGAGGAACGGAACCGACGACGTGACGGCACCTTCGAGCTCGACGCGGGTGTTGCCGCCGTCGGCCACGAGGCGCTGCACCGCGGTGACATCAAGCGGGGCCCCCGAGATCTTCAGGGAGATGTTGCTGGTGCGGGAGCCATCGGCCGTCGGGGCGTCCCACTTCTCGGTCTGGGTGACAGTGAGCTTCTCGCCCACGAACTTGCGGGCGATCTCCGGGAGGCGCGTGGTGGGCAGGGTGCGGACCGTGATGGTGGTGAAAGCGCCGGAGGGGTCGCCGTCGATCTGGAATGATTCCAAAGTGCCGCCGACATACTCGCTCGTGTGACGCAGGAAGTCTTCGTCGATGAAAGTAGCGGCTACGCGGTCGACGCCGTAGGGCAGGGTGGTGGATGCGTTCAGGGCCATGGGGGTCCTCCGTGAATATCTCGGTTGAAAGCTCTTGCGGCTCCCAAACATCCTACGGTGTGGTCGGGTAGGCTAGGAACGCCCCGGGATTCGAGAGAATTTCGGGTTTTCGTGCTGCCTTGCCCTATCCGACTTCCCTCTTCCGAGGAGTGCCATACATGAGCCCCAAAGGCCAACCGTCTGCGGTCAACTCCGGAATCAGCCCTGCCGGCACCGTCCCATCGCTTGATGGATTGCGGCGGGCCCTGGGCGAGGACCGGACGTTCGCGCGGGTCAGGCCCGAGGCTTCGCGGACGTTCAGCGAACGCAGCAGCGACTACCAGATCAGCGCGCCCACGGGTTTGAGGGCTGCACTGCTGGCGGAGATAGCGGACGGCCTCGCGACCCAGGATCTTGAAGACAGTGCTGTGGTGTTGGCTGTGACGGCCACGGGCCGCGAAGCCGAGGACCTCACCGCGGCCTTGGCTGCCTATCTTCCCGCGGACTCGGTGGCGGCCTTCCCCAGTTGGGAAACCCTGCCGCACGAACGGCTCTCCCCACGCTCGGATACGGTGGGGCGCAGGCTCTCAGTGCTTCGCCGCCTGGCCCACCCGGAGAGCTCGACGGCGGGTCCCCTGCGGGTGGTCGTGGCGCCGGTTCGCGCCGTGGTCCAGCCGGTCGTGGCAGGCTTGGGAGAACTGGTCCCGGTGACTTTGAAGGTGGGGCAGGAAATGCCCTTCAGCGACGTGGTACGCAGCCTTGCCGACGCTGCCTATTCGCGCGTGGACATGGTTACCCACCGTGGTGAATTCGCCGTCAGGGGCGGTATTTTGGACGTGTTTCCGCCCACCGAGGACCACCCGGTCAGGGTGGAATTCTTCGGCGACGAGGTGGACCAGATGCGCTGGTTTGCCGTGGCAGACCAGCGTTCACTCTCCGGCCCGGCCGTGCACCACCCCGGCGAATTACACGCTCCGCCTTGCCGGGAAATCCTCATCACGCCGTCGGTCATGTCCGGCGCCGCCAAGCTCAAGGCCGAGATGCCGGCCGCCGCGGACATGCTGGAAAAGATCGCGGGCGGCATCGCAGTCGAGGGAATGGAGTCCCTGGCCCCGGTCCTGGTAGACGCCATGGTGCCTTTCGTGGACCAGTTGCCGCCCGGTTCGATCGGTGTCGTCATCGAACCGGAGAAGGTCCGCACCCGCGCGCATGACCTCGCGGCCACCAACGAGGAGTTCCTCGAGGCGGCCTGGTCCACGGCGTCCGACGGCGGGACGGCGCCCCTGGACCTCGATTCGGTATTGGGCTCCCAAGCCGCGTCAGCTTTGCATGCGGCGAGCTTTCAATCCTTGACGGATACCCGGAGTGCGGCGCTGGCCCACGGTGTTTCCTGGTGGTCCATCACGTCATTGGCGACGGACGAGGATCTGGTCCTCGACATCGACGTCCTGAACCTGCATGCCCGTGAACCGCGCGGCTACCAGGGTGACGTCGCGGAAATGCTCGAATTCATCGGCTCCCACGTGCGGGACCAATGGCGCATCGTGGTGGCGACGGATGGCCCCGGGCCTGCCCAGCGTCTCGCCGAGTTGTTCCATGATGCCGATATTCCGTGTTCCCGGGTCGACTCCCTGGCCCACGAGCCACAGGCCGGAATCATCGAGGTGACCACTGCCGCCGTCGGACGCGGTTTTGTCCTGGACGGCCTCAAGCTGGGACTGCTCACGGAAGCGGACCTCCTGGGCCGCACGTCGGCCGGGTCCACGAAAGACATGCGGCGCATGCCCTCCAAACGGCGCAACGCAGTGGACCCCCTCCAACTGCACGCCGGTGACTTCGTGGTCCACGAACAGCACGGGATCGGGAAGTTCGTGGAGCTGATCCAGCGCAAGGTGGCGGGCTCCTCTGCCGGTCCCTCGGGGGGAGACGCCGGTCTTCGCGAGTACCTCGTGCTCGAGTACGCGGCGTCCAAGCGCGGTGCCCCCGGCGACCGGCTCTTCGTGCCGACGGACCAGCTGGACCAGGTGACCCGCTACGTCGGGGGCGACACGCCGTCGTTGAGCAAGATGGGCGGAGCGGACTGGGCGAGCACCAAGTCCAAGGCCCGCAAGGCCGTCAAGGAAATCGCGGGCGAGCTCATCAGGCTGTACTCCGCCCGGATGGCCTCGCGCGGGCATGCCTTCGCTCCGGACACGCCGTGGCAGCGGGAGCTTGAGGAAGCCTTCCCGTATGTGGAGACGCCGGACCAGCTCACCACCATCAATGAGGTCAAGGCCGACATGGAACGCGAGATCCCCATGGACCGGCTGGTCTCCGGAGACGTCGGCTATGGGAAGACCGAAATCGCGGTGCGGGCTGCGTTCAAGGCGGTACAGGACGGCAAACAGGTCGCAGTTCTGGTTCCCACCACGCTGCTCGCCCAGCAGCATTACGAAACATTCACCGAGCGCTTCTCCGGATTCCCTTTGCGCGTCAAGCCGCTGTCCCGGTTCCAAGGAGCGAAGGAAGCAAAGGAAACCATCGAGGGAGTCAAGAACGGCTCCGTGGATGTGGTCATTGGCACGCACCGCCTCCTGTCCAAGGACTTCGAGTTCAAGGACCTCGGCTTGGTGATCGTCGATGAGGAGCAGCGCTTCGGTGTGGAGCACAAGGAAGCGCTCAAGAAGATGCGCACCAACGTGGACGTCCTCGCCATGAGTGCCACGCCCATCCCGCGCACCTTGGAGATGTCCCTCACCGGCATCCGCGAAACCTCCACCCTGGCCACGCCGCCGGAGGAGCGGCACCCGGTGCTGACGTACGTCGGGCCGTTCACCAACAAGCAGACCTCCGCCGCGATCCGGCGCGAACTCATGCGCGAAGGCCAAGTGTTCTTCGTCCACAACAGGGTGTCCTCGATCGAGCGCATCGCCGCCCAGATCCGGGAACTTGTCCCCGAAGCCAGGGTTGAGGTGGCGCACGGACAGATGTCCGAGAGCCGCCTGGAAAAGATCATCGTGGACTTCTGGGAGAAGCGTTTTGACGTCTTGGTCTGCACCACCATCATTGAGACCGGCCTGGATATTTCCAATGCCAATACCCTCATTGTGGACGGCGCGGACAAATACGGCCTGTCCCAGCTCCACCAGCTGCGCGGCCGCGTGGGCCGTGGCCGCGAACGCGCCTACGCCTACTTCCTGTACCCCTCCGAGAAGCCCCTGGGCGAAGTGGCGCTCGAACGGCTGAAAGCCGTCGCGGCCCACAATGAGCTCGGAGCGGGTATGCAGCTGGCCATGAAGGACCTCGAAATCCGCGGTGCCGGCAACCTGTTGGGCGGGGAACAGTCCGGACACATCCAAGGGGTCGGCTTCGATCTGTACATCCGGCTGGTGGGTGAAGCCGTGGCCGAATACCGTGGCGAGGCAGAAGAGAAGGCCGCCGACATGAAGATCGAGCTGCCCGTCAACGCCCACCTGCCGCACGACTATGTGCCGGGCGAACGGCTGAGGCTGGAGGCCTACAGGAAACTGGCCGCGGCCCTCACCAACGAGGCCATCGACGAGGTATTGGCTGAACTCGTGGACCGTTACGGTGAGCCGCCGCTGCCCGCGAAGAACCTGATCGCCGTCGCACGATTCAGGGTGGGTGCCCGCGAGGCCGGGCTGTCCGACGTCGCTCTCCAAGGCAACTTCATCCGTTTCTCGCCCGCCCAGCTGCCCGAATCCAAGGTCATGCGGCTCAACCGCATGTACCCGGGCTCGCAGATCAAGCCGGCCCTCGACGCCGTGCTGCTCCCCAAGCCCAAGACGGCGAGGATCGGCGGCAGGGACCTGCAGGACGCCGAGATCCTGGAGTGGGCCAACACCGTGATCGAAGCTATCTTCGCGGCTTCGCCGGCTGCGCCCGCTTCGCAGACCGCAGGCTAAGCGATGATGGGAGGACACCACGCCGCGTCCGGGGCCGCGGCGTGGATAGCTATCGCTTCAACCGGCCCGTACGCCTTGGGCTGGTATCCGCTGGACGCCACAGGGATCCTCATCGGAGCGATGACGACGGCGGGGACTGCCTTGGTGTGCGATTGGGACCACCGCTCGAGCACCATCGCCCACTCGCTGCCGCCGCTGTCCCACGTGATCGCCGTCGGGATCGAGAAGGCCAGCGGCGGGCACAGGCAGGGAACCCATTCATTGCTGGGCGCCTCGGCTTTCGTGGTGCTCGCCGCCATGGCCGCCCAATTCCAGCTGGATACTCCCGTGGGCCGTTTGTCCGTGGGTGCCGGGCTGTTGTGCATGTTCATGATCAACCTGGCCGCAAAAGCCCTCAAGCTGTTCCCGAATACCGGGTGGATCGCCAACTGGGTCTTCGCCCTTGCCATGGCCGGGCTGGTCACATGGTTCGCCCCGCACCAGTGGAGCTGGCTGCCCTTGGCCATGCTCACCGGCGTCGTAGTCCATATTGTCGGCGACATGATCACCACCGGGGGAGTGCCGTTGCTGTGGCCCATCGTCATCAAGCCGCCGAAGTTCTGGCGCAAGCTGCCCCTGGTCAGCGGGATCTGGCGGTCCAATGGTGCATTTTCCATCCCCTTGCTTGGCAAGGCCGGCTCGCGGCGGGAGTGGCTCGTCCTGATTCCCGTGAGCGGCTACGCCATGGTTGGGCTGGGCCTGGCGGCGTGGGCATTGGTCCGAAACCAGTGGCCTGCGCTCCTGGCCCTCATGTTGGGGCTGGGTGGATGACGGTGGTTTTTAGAACCTGCCGGTTCTGACGCCCGGGTCACCGGCATCAGAACCCTGACGTACTTGCAGAGGTAAATGGCGTTGTACCGAGGGCGTTTCCGGCGAGGTCGGCGAAGCCTGCAAGCGGCGCGTAAGAAGGGGTTCCTGCGCTGACGCCCGTGCGCACCGTGCCCGATTTGAGGCTTCCCAGGACGATGGTCAGCTTGAAGGTCACCGGATCCCATTGAACCACCGAAGGAACCTTCATGCCGCCCCCGCCCTTGAACGTTGCCATCCCCGAGCTGATGTAATCTCCGCCCAAGGACACGGGCCCGAAGTTGAGGGCGCAAGTACTACTGGAGACCGTCAGCGTGTCGTTAAGTGCATTGTCGGTGAGGGTAACAGTCACGTCATTGTTGCTGTTCAGAGTCTGAGTTCCGGTGTTGTTCCACGTGCTGCAGAACTTGGTGGCATCCATGCGTTCCGAATAAGTGATAGTCACTGAGTCTCCGCTGTCTGCGGTTCCGTTACTGTTCGTCAGTGCGACCCCTGTGACCGTTGGCGCCACGACGTCCTTCGTGCTGCTTGCTGTTCCCGCGACGCTGACATTTCCGGCCGGGTCCGTGGCAGTTGCCGAGTAACTGATGGCACCAGGGTTGAGCGTGCCCAGGTTGAGTCCACTGGTTGACCACGTTCCCGAGCCATTGGCCGTGACGGTTTGGGTGACCGTGTGTACTGGGGTGCCGGCGTCCGTGACAGTAAGGCTGACTGATGCTCCGGCGTCGGACGTTCCGCTGACCGGGACACTGGCTACGTTGGTACCGTTCACATAGGCAGGAGCGTTGACCACCGGAGTGGCGGAAACCGTGTCTTTCGTGTTCGTGGTGGTCTTCGTGGCGCTGACGTTTCCGGCCGGATCGGTCGCCGTCGCGGAGTAGCTGATACTCCCGTCTGTGAACGTGCTTAGGTTCAAGCCAGTCACTGACCATGTTCCGGAACCCGCGGCGGCGACAGTCTGGCTGACAGTATGAGCGGAGCCGGCGTCGGTGACGGTGAGTGTGACCGATGCCCCGGCGTCGGACGTTCCGCTTACCGGCACGTTGCCCGCGTTGGCGCTGTTGACGTAGGTAAGCACAGTGACCGTGGGAGTGGCCGAAATCGTGTCCTTGGTTTTGGTTGTCGTTGCTGAGGCGCCAGTATTACCGGCGGCGTCGGTAGCGGTGGCAGTGTACGTGACAGCGCCCTGGTTGAGTGGGGAGAGGTTGAGCCCGGTTGTGGACCAAGCACCGGTGCCGCTGGCGGTCGCAGTCTGCGTCACCGAATGGGCGGCCCCGGCGTCGGTGACCACTAGCGTGACTGCCGCGCCAGCCTCCGCCGTGCCGCTGACCGGCACGTTGGCAACGTTGGCGCTGTTGACGTACAGCGGGGCGGAGATCGTCGGGGTGCCCGGGGCCAGCGAGTCCTTGATGCTGGTAACGGCCACCGTGGAGCCGGTGTTGCCCGCAGCGTCGGTGGCTTTGGCGGCATACGTGACGGTGCCTTGGTTCAGGGAGCTCAGGTCGAGACCGGTTGCCGTCCACGCTCCGGAGCCGTTGACTGTCACAGTCCGTGCCAGCGTGTGCGCGGCACCGGGATCGGTGATTGTAAGGGTCAGCGTTGATCCGGGCTCAGCTGTGCCGTTGACTGGGACAGCGGCGACGTTGGCACTGTTCACGTACGTGGGCACGATGATCGAAGGTGCGCCGGGCGCCACCGTGTCGATCTTGATCGCAAGATTCTGGGGGGCGCTGGCGTTGCCTGCGTTGTCGGTCGCGAAATAGGTCACGACATGCGTTCCGTCACCGCTCACGGTGACTGCCGCGTTGGCGGCGCTCACCGTCGTCGGACTGCCGGAATCAACGGCGTAGGTGATCGAGGCGACGCCGGAGCCGCCTGTGTTGTCCTGGGCCGAGAGATTGACGATGACAGGGCTGCTGTTGTTGAAGCCGGACGCGTTGGGTGTCGGGGAAATGGACGCAACGGAGGCCACCGGCGGCGTGCTGTCACTGCTGACGGCGTCGCTGCGCGGGCTTTCAGCGCCGGTCCAGAGTCCGATGACCGGGGTGACGGTGTAGAACCATATTCCGCCGGGGACGTTGTGTTCGGCGCAGCTAATGACCGTAACGGTGCCTGCGCAGGCGCCTGTCGCAGGGGTTTGGGATCCGCCCGTGGCCGCGTTATACCGGGCAACCGTGTAACCGGTAACAGCCCGGCCGCTTGCCGTCATACCAGGTGTCCAGTTCACTGAGATGTCGGCACCCGTGGCAGAGACCGATGGCTTGTTTCCGGGCATGACGGCGTCCCCGGTAGCAGAGGCGAAATTGCTGCTGCTGATGGACTGCCAGAACGCGTAGGCCGCGGAACCGATGCCGGACACCAGGAGGATTCCGATGAGCACCCACGGTGCACGGGTCCTCAGCCAGCTGGCGGCGCGGGGCATATGGTGCCGCGGTTGAATGCTCATTTTCGGACCGCCAAACTGACTGGAAGGTGGAAGGTGGAGCCCTGGCAGGCTGACTGCGACGTCGCATCCATGCCCGCGGCTCCGGGAAGAGTGACCAGTGCGGTCGAATTCGCGGCGATGGAAACGGTCGGACTGAGTGGACCCGGAGAGCCGGCGAAGGTGACCCCCGTGGTGGTGCAGGCAGGATGCGCGGTGTCGGCGGTGACGGGTCCGTTGCCCATGACGCTGTACACCTGGACCGGGTAGGGGTTCGGGTTGGTCACCCGCAGCACTACGTCGGCGGTCCCGCCGGGCATCAGTGTCGACGACGGAGTGTCACCGGGAACGAGCGCGTCCACGGTGACAGTCTGCATGTCGCCGGCGGCAGCGGAGCCGCTGCCGGAGCCGTTCGTGGCCCAGTATGCATAAGCCGTCCCCGCGCCGAGCGCGAGGGTGAGCGCGCCCGCCAGGAACGCGGCCTTGCCGCCGCGGCCCCTGCTGATCTTCAGCCATCCGTTGGAAGTCATCTCAGTTGCCCTGTCCCGTCCCGGAGTAGGAAAGCTGCACGGTTGCGCCTTTGCAACCGTCCTGGTTCAACGAAGTGTCCAGCATCCTTACCTGTGGCCACCGAGCTGCCGGAATTCCGCTCCCGGAAAGCGAGGAGTTGCCGGGCGGGGCAGCTATCGGATAACTGCCGCTGAATTGGATGACGACGTAGTCCGAAGGATTGCATGGCCGGTTGTTGGCGACGGCCTGGGCAGTGCGCGTGACTCCGGCGATGGAAACGGTCAGGCCGGTGACGTTGAGGCTGGAATTGCCCGGGTTCGTCAATTGAAGATTAATCGGTACTGCATTGCCCGGTGCCAGAAGCCCTGTGGGGTCGCCTGAGATGTTGAACGGCTGGTGCTGTCCGGCCGTCACCGTCAAAGAAATGACGACGACGGCGGACTGCAGCGTCCCGCTGCTGCCCTTGAGGCTAAGGGAGTAGGTTCCCAAGGGCGTGGCGGATGTAGAGGACACGTTGAGGGTCGCTGACCCTGATCCGGGTCCGACGGCTACCACCGCGGGAGAAAACGATGCAGTGGCACCCGCTGGCAGACCCGAGATTGTCAGTGCGACGTTGCCAGCAAACCCGCCCGAGGGCTGGACCACGACGTTGTAGCTTGCCGACGTTCCCTGTGTAACGGATCTGCTGGTGGGGGCAAGCTGCAGCGTGATGCCTTTTGGTGTGGTTTGGTTGCCATTACTACTGGCGGCGAGCACGACGCCCGATGTGAGGGTCACCAAGAGGAGGCCTGCCAGAAGCACTTTGGCTCCCGCACGGACAATGCGAAGCGGCGAGTGGAATAACTCCTGAATGCTCGGCACCTGGGCCTCCTCTAAGTTTGTTCTGCGTGGTTTCTACTGATCGGACAGCACAAGCTGGTGGGCCCGCGATGGGCCCACCAGCTCTTGATTAGTTGCTGCCGACGCTGACGGTGACGGTGGCGCCCTTGCACCCATCCTGGGAGGTACCGGAAAGGTCCACCATGGTCAGGGTGCCCGTTCCAACCTGAGCGCTGCCGGGCCCGGCTACGGTGGCCGCTGGCACGAGGGTACTCCCCCCTGAGGCCGTGACTTGGAACCACCCGGGATCGCAGCTTGCGTGCGCGGCGTCGATCGTTACTGTGGGGGTGCCGAGGGTGACAGTGGTGCTGCTGCTGTTGGGATTGCTTGCGGTGTATGTGACCGAAGTCGAGTTGCCAGGGGCCAGCCCTGCCGCGAAAGCCGCGTGCAGCGTGACGGGTGATGTTCCGGCGGAGTTGGCTGCCGCTCCCGAACCACTACCCGTCGTGCTCCAGTACGCGTAGGCTGCTCCGCCGCTTGCTGCCACCAGGGCAACTGTTGCTGCCGCCGCGTAGATCTTCCCTTTTTTGCTCAATTTGCGCATGAGTGAGACTCCTTTTTGAATTGGTATTCCCCAGAACAGGCGACAGCGGCAATGAATTCGAAATTTCCGACCCTTGCTTCGATTGCCCATTCAATCGATGACCAAATGCTGGCATGGGCCGTCTTTAACTAACAACGAGTGGTGTTACCCGTTTTTCGCAGGCAAATACGAGTGGTACTACTTGGTTTCGTCGCCACTTCTGACCTTCTTTGCTGGGAGAACGACGGCGACACGCCCCTTTTTGGGGAGTATCGCCGTCGTTCGGGTTCAAAAGAAGTCAGAAGTGGTGGAGCCACAGTAGTTACAGTTGGTTCTTAGCTTTCGCCAGCCGACGTGAAGCGGCCAAGAATGGTCCGCGGGATTCAGAATGCGAGGCCAAAGAGGACAGACGGATGGCAGTCGGCCACGTGACTTGGCTTATTTCCTCAGTGCGTGAAAAAGCACCAATCCACCGACATCACCGCAAGTCAGAATGCCGACCCACTCCGAGACCACGACCCGTGAGCCAACGCAGGCCAATACGAGTGGTACTACTTGGTTTTGTCGCCACTTCTGACCTTCTTTGCTGGGAGAACGACGGCGACACGCCCCTTTTTGGGGCGTGTCGCCGTCGTTGGCGTTCAAAAGAAGTCAGAAGTGGTGGAGCCACATTTAAAGTACTGTGGCCCCGGACTAAAAGTCCGGGGCCACAGTAGTTGCGGTTGGTTCTTAGCTTTCGCCCGCCGAGTTGGAGCGGCCAAGAATGGTCTGCGGGATCCAGAAGGCGAGGCCAAAGAGGAGCAGGCAGATGGCCATCGGCCACGTGTTCTCCAGCGTCAGGAAGGTCAGGGAGTAGATGGCGCCGAGGAACAGGACCATGCTGAACACAAAGAGCAGAATGCTCTGGCCCAGGGGGTTCTCTTTTTCGATGGGCTGGCTGGCGTTCTGGGACATGCTTTCCTCCTCGGCCCCGGGGGGCTCAAAAACTGTGGCGGCTGCCGGGAAAATCAGTACGCGGATGAACCTTGTTCACCTTTGACGATGGCAATTCCGGAGCTCGCACCGATACGTGTTGCACCAGCAGCAATCATAGCCTGTGCGTCGGCCAGGGAACGTACTCCGCCGGAGGCCTTGACGCCGAGATCCGGGCCCACCGTCTTGCGCATGAGGGCCACGTCTTCCACCGTGGCGCCCCCACCGTTGAAACCGGTTGAGGTCTTGACGAAGTCCGCCCCGGCCTCCACCGATGCCTCGCAAGCCAGGACCTTCTGCTCGTCATTCAGCAGGGCAGTCTCGATGATGACCTTCAGGATGGCCCCGCCCGCGTGGACCGCCTCCGCTACGGTCGTGATGTCATCCACCAAGGCGCCTTTGTCCCCGGCGCGGGCCGCGGCGATGTTGATCACCATGTCGATTTCATCCGCACCATCCAAGACGGCGCCTCGTGCTTCGAAGGCCTTGACATCGCTAGGAGTGGCGCCCAGCGGAAAGCCGACAACCGAGCAGGTGAGCACTCCGGAACCCTTGAGTGCCTTGGTGACGGTCTTGACCCAAATCGGATTGACGCACACCGACTTGAACTTGTACTCGGCCGCCTCGGCACAGACTTGGCGCACCTCGGCTTCGCTGGCTTCCGGCTTGAGGAGAGTGTGGTCGATGTATGAAGCGATGCTTGCACTGTTGTCCAGTGCGCTGGAGGCTTCGTTGCTCATGGAGGTCCTTCCGTGGCGGGCCCGGTGTGCCGCAAGGGTCGCGGCTCGTCAAATGACCATCTTGCCACACTGCCCGGCCGCCGTGGAGGCTCCCTGCCTAGGGCCCGGCGGGCTGAGTTTTGGGCCCCTGAGACAGGCTTCCCGGCCCGCCTTACACACCCCGGCCCGCCTCAGGCCCCCCGGCCCGCCTTAGGCCGCGACGGCGGACCGTGAGGAACGCCGGGACCGTTGGGGACTGGACGCGTGGAGCCTGGCGTCTTCCTCAAGCCGGGCGGCGCAGTGTGCCGCGGCGGCATTCGAGGAGAAGACGAGTCCGAGGCGCATGCCGTCCCGGGAGGCGGCGTCGCCGATCGCCCAGATGCCGGGCACGGATGTGGCGAAGTCGCGCCCCACCCTGATGCCGCCGTCGGGAGCTGTTTGCAGGCCTGCACTTTCAGCGAGCCCGTTGCGGGGGAGCCGTTCCTCCGCGAGCACCACGAGATCGCCGTTCATGCTGCTTCCGTCCTCGAAGACGATCCCGGTAGCCGGCAGGACCGAACCGGCGACGGAAGGCATGACGGCAGCTGGACGCAAGGTGGTGCGGACGGGCCGGACTCCGCGGGCACGCAGGACTGCCTCGGCCTGGCCGGCTGCCGGACCGGTGCCAACCAAGATCCCCAGCGGACGACGTCCCAGGACCTTGGTGATGTCCTGGACCGCGGTGCCGATCTGCTCGGCGTCGTCGATCGTGGAGTAGCTGAGGCTGCGTGCCGCGCCTTGGACCGGCGGGTACATGGGGGAGGAGCCGGTGGCAATCACCAGCTGATCGTAAGGGAACTCGAGGCCTTCGGTGGTCGTCACCGTGCGGGCCTGGACATCGATGAAACTCGCGGCCTGGCCGAAACGCACGGAGACCTGGGGGAGGGCTGCTAGCTCCAGGAGCGCGTCGGGGCACTCGTCGCGGTTGCTCAGGACCGTGATGGTGCCGATGAACGCTGCCGTGCCGGGTTGTCGCGAAGTAGTGCTGCTGCTTGTCAGCTGACGGACGAGGGCCTGGGCTGCGGGCCCGGCTCCTGCGATGACGAGGTGGATGGAGCCTGCGGACGGGGTGATGGACATGGTGGGTCCCTTCGCTGAACTGAGCTGTGGTGGATGTGCCTGTGCCCAGCCTAGGCGTGGGGTTTTTCGGTGGTGTTTCCCCGTTGTTGCAATTTGGCCGGAACCCGTTCCCTGATGGTTACCAGCCGGTAATGAGCTGGGTCACATGGCGACGGGCGCCGTTGAGTTGCGGGCGAAATGGCTGTCGGACGGTCCGCGGATGCCCTCATTTTGCCATGGCGAAGAAGCCTCAATTAAGTCATTTGTTAGATTGACCTTACATTTGTGTCTTTCGCGCGTTAGTCTTGTGTTCAGAGCGGGCGTATGACCCGCACCACATGACAAAGGAGTCCTGATGTCTGCTACTCAAAGTCACGGCAGAGCCGGCAGCGTAGTCGCGCTTCCACCTTTGACCGCCGGCCCACATCGTAAGCGACTGGGCCTGGTAGCCCTGATCGCCACGTTCGGTGGCCTGCTGTTCGGTTATGACACGGGTGTGATCAACGGTGCCCTGAGGCCAATGACGGCCGAACTCGGCCTCACCCCGTTCACCGAGGGCATCGTGGCCAGTTCACTCGTCTTCGCCGCGGCGATCGGCGCGCTCTCCGGCGGCCGCATCTCTGACGGGTGGGGGCGGCGCAAGACGATCATCCTGCTGGCCGTGCTGTTCTTCGCCGGAACCCTGGTGTGCGTGTTCACGCCGAGCTTTGGCGT
Organism: Arthrobacter sp. NPDC080031; assembly: GCF_040702485.1. Classification (NCBI taxonomy): domain Bacteria; kingdom Bacillati; phylum Actinomycetota; class Actinomycetes; order Micrococcales; family Micrococcaceae; genus Arthrobacter; species Arthrobacter sp. NPDC080031. Next base: position 8,550 of record NZ_JBFBLA010000003.1, on the reverse strand, counting down.
CCTCGTTGTTGGCCGCATCCTGCTCGGTCTCGCAGTGGGTGGCGCCTCGGCGGTGGTCCCGGTGTTCCTGGCGGAGATGGCCCCGTACGAGATCCGCGGCTCCCTGGCAGGCCGGAACGAGCTCATGATCGTCGCCGGCCAACTGGCGGCCTTCGTCGTCAACGCCATCATCGGCATCGTGTGGGGCGACGTCCCGGGCGTGTGGCGCATCATGCTTGCGGTGTGCGCGTTGCCGGCGATCGCGCTGTTCTTCGGGATGCTCCGAGTGCCCGAGTCCCCGCGCTGGCTCGTGGAAAAGGGCCGGCACGATGAGGCGCTCGCGGTGTTGCGGTCCGTCCGCTCCGAGGACCGCGCTCTTGCGGAGCTCGGCGAGGTCGAGAACGTCGCCAAAGAGGAGCAGGAGAGCCAACAGATCGGCTGGCGTGCGGTCTTCAGCAACAAGAACCTGTTCCGCATTCTGCTCGTGGGCATCGGCCTCGGCGTCGCCCAGCAGCTGACCGGCATCAACTCGATCATGTACTACGGACAGACGGTGCTCGTCGAGTCGGGCTTCAACGAGAGCGGAGCGCTCATCGCGAACATCGCCCCCGGCGTGATCGCCGTGGTCGGCGGCGTCATCGCCTTGTCGCTCATGGACCGGATCGACCGCCGCAAGACCTTCATCCTCGGTCTCACGCTGACCACCAGCTGCCACCTGCTCATCGGGTTCGCCTCAATGATGTTGCCCGTGGGCAATCCGATCCGCCCGTACGTGATCCTCTTCCTGGTGGTTGCCTTCGTCGGGTCCATGCAGACGTTCCTGAACGTGGCGGTCTGGGTCTACCTGTCGGAAGTCTTCCCGCTGCACATGCGCGGCTTCGGTACCGGCGTCTCGATCTTCTTCCTCTGGGTCGTGAACGGGTTCCTTTCGCTGTTCTTCCCGTCGCTGGTTGCGGGGGTCGGGATCACCGGCACCTTCTTCCTCTTCGCCGTCGTCGGGGCGCTGGCCCTGGTTTTCGTCGTCAAGCAGGTTCCCGAAACCCGTGGCCGCACCCTGGAAGCACTTGAGGAAGACGTCACCACCGGTGCCATCTACCTGGTCCACAAGAACCACGGCTAGACCCGGAGCCGGTAACCCCGTTTGACCACGGTTTCCACGAGCTTTCCGTCCGGCAGCGAAGACCGCAAACGGCTCACCGTCATGTCCAGGGCATGGACCGAGCCACGCAGTTCCAGAAGATCGGAAAGCGCCTCGCGGGACAGCACAGCGCCCCCTGCTCCCAAAAGCGCCCGCAGCAGGAGCAGCGGAGCCGGCGCCAGCTCCACCACCGAACCATCGATCTTCAAGCAGCGGCCGCGCAGCTCGATGTTCCCCGCGGGAGTGTCGAGCCGGCGCACATGGTTCAGGGCCAGGTGTTCGGTGACGAGCCGGATGAGCGCACCCATGCGGTAGCGGTCCGGGATGAGGGGGGCGAGTCCGGCGTCGATCAGCGGCTGTGCGGTGACGGGCCCGACGGCGGCGACGGTCACCTGGGTCTTGAGGGCCTCGACCAGCTGGCGGTACAGGCCCATTTCGTGGGCAGTGCTCCACATGGCGTCTACGGCAGGTGCGCTCGTAAAGGTGAGCACGTCCAAGTCTCCACTGCAGGCGGCTTCGATCAACCGCGGCAGCTTGTCTTCGCCGTCGGGCTTTACCCAGCGGTAGGGGGTGACGGTGAGGACGGTCGCGCCGGACATCCGGAGCCGCTCCAGCTGGCGCACATCGGTGTAGCCGTGCAACTGCACGGCGACAGTCTTCCCCCGGACGCCTTCCTGAAGGAGCATATCCACCAGTGTGGCGGTGGTTTCGTCACTGCTGATCCCGACGTCGGCAAGGCCTGCCGCGCGGACGGCACCGCGGGCTTTTGGTCCCCGCACGAACATGCGGCAGGCGGCCAGGACGTCGAGAAGCTGCTCGCCGATGCCGAAAGAGTCCGCGGCCTCACACCAGCGCCGCATGCCGTAGGCGGTGGTGGCGATGCAGATATCCGGCTTGGCCGCGATGATCGTTTTCGTGTCCCGGATAAGCGTGATGTCTTCCTGGACCGGCGCGATCTTCAAAGCCGGGGCGTGCAGCACGGAAGCGCCGCGCCGTTCGAGCGCCTCGATCAAATCCAGTGAACGCCTGTGGGATGTCACCCCGATGCGGAAACCGTCCAGGGGCGCATCGTCGTTTGGTACGGGGGTGGCCAACGGCGAGCCTGCATCGATGGAATCTAGGGCATTCAACGTAGTCATGTGTGTTCTTTCAGGCTTCAAGGAGGGAAGCTGCGAGTAGCTTGAGGTCTGCGGTGGCTTCGGTGTGATTGCGGTTGGCTTCGGCCACCCGGACCACTTCGCCGATGACCAGGACGGCGGGATTGGTGCAGCCCGCGGCCGCCGTTTCGACAGTTCCGAGTTCGGCGATGGTAGTGCGTTGTCCGGGGCGGTAGCCGCGTTCGACGACGGCCATGGGCATTGCGGGGTCCATCCCGGCCCGGCGGAGCCCGGCGGCGAGTTGGGGGAGGGTTCCGATGCCCATGAGGACCACGATGGTCCCGCCGAGGCCAGCCAAGTGGGCGTGCTCCTTCTCGGTCAGCGGTGCGTGGCCCGAGACAACCGTGAACATGTGGCTGACCTCGCGGTGCGTGACCGGAATGCCTGCGGCGGCCGGGACCGAGATGGCGCTCGTGACGCCCGGGATGACGCGGACCGGGATGCCTGCGTGCACGCACGCGCTGACTTCTTCGCCGCCGCGGCCGAACACATAAGGGTCACCGCCCTTGAGCCGGACCACGTTCTTGCCGGCCACGGCGGCGTCGACCATGAGCTTTTCGATGTCGCATTGGGCGACCTTGTGGTGCCCGGGGCGCTTGCCGACGTCCACCATGTCCGCGGACGTCAGTTGCGCCAGTTCAGCGTAGGGGGCGAGCCGGTCGTAGAAGACGACGTCGGCGTCCCGAAGCGCGTTGACCGCGCCCATGGTCAGCAGATCGAGGGAGCCGGGGCCGCCGCCGACCAAGGTGACATGGCCCGGCTCGCCTGCAGGCGGTTCGCTGGCGACGGGGATCCCTGCTTTCCGGCAGCGTTCGAGCAGGGGTTCCCAGCCGGGCTGGCCATCGTCGACGGCCGCGACCAGGAACGGGCGTTCGGGAAGAGGGCCGTCAGCGTCGGCTCCGTCGGGGGTGCTGAGCCGATGCACGACGGCGCCGGCGGCTTCGTAGCGCCGGACGGCCTGCCGTGCGGCGTGGGCCGAGCCTGTGACCAGAACGTCGCGGCCTGTGAGGTCGAGGGCGAGCTGCATGGCTTCTTGCTCCTTAGTCCTGGCCGCGAACGGGGATCGTGCTGGCGACGAGGACGCCGCCCTTTTCCTCGTTGGTGGCGGGGCGGATCTGGCCGCGTTCGGGGACGAAGGTGATGGCTTCGTCTTTCTGGTCGGGGGCGTTGACGAAGGAGCGGAAGCGCCGGAGCCGTTCCGGGTCTTTGAGGGTCTCGGCCCATTCGTCCTGGTAGGTGTCGATGTGGCGGGCCATGGCGGTTTCGAGCTCGTCGGCGATGCCGAGGGAGTCGTGGATGATGACGTCTTCGATGTGTTTGAGGCCGCCGTCGAGTTCTTCCTGCCAGCGGGCCGTGCGCTGGAGCCGGTCCGCGGTGCGGATGTAGTACATGAGGTAGCGGTCGATGTATTTGATCAGGGTGTCGTCGTCCAGGTCCTGGGCGAGGAGTTGCGCGTGGGCGGGCAGGAAACCGCCGTTGCCGCCGACGTACAGGTTCCAGCCTTTATCGGTGGCGATGACGCCGACGTCCTTGCCACGGGCTTCGGCGCATTCGCGGGCGCAGCCGGAGACGCCCATTTTGAGTTTGTGCGGGCTGCGCAGGCCGCGGTAGCGCATTTCGAGGTTGATGGCCATGGCGACGGAGTCCTGGACGCCGAAGCGGCACCAGGTCGATCCGACGCAGGATTTCACGGTGCGCAGGCTCTTGCCGTAGGCCTGGCCGGACTCGAAGCCGGCCTCGACCAGTTCCTTCCAGATCTCGGGGAGCTGTTCGAGGCGGGCGCCGAACATGTCGATCCGCTGCCCGCCCGTGATTTTCGTGTACAGGCCGTACTTCTCCGCGACGCGCGCGATCACGCCCAGGCCCTGCGGGGTGATTTCGCCGCCTGCGATGCGGGGGACCACGGAGTAGGTGCCGTCCTTTTGCATGTTGGCCAGGGCGCGGTCGTTGGTGTCCTGCAGGGTGCCGCGCCCGGCGCCCAGGACGTATTCGCTGTTCTGGCTGGCGAGGATGGAGGCGATGGTCGGTTTGCAGATATCGCAGCCCGCGCCGGTGCCGTATTTGGTCAGGATGTCTTCGAAGGAGTCCAGTTCCAGGACCCGGATGGCGTCGAAGAGTTCCTGGCGGGAGAGGCTGAAGTGCTCGCACAACGCCTTGGAGACCTCGATGCCCGACTTCTTGAGCTCGCCTTCGAGGAGCTTCTTGAGCATCGGCACGCAGGAGCCGCACTGGGTGCCGGCCCGGGAGCAGGTCTTCAGTTCGCCCAGTTCTCGGACGGGTGCGTTGCCTTCGCAGGAGCCGCAGCCGTTGATCGCGTCGCGGATGTTCCCGGCGGGGACGTTGTTGCAGGAACACAAGATCGCGTCGTCGGGCAGTTCCGTCTCGGGGGCGTCCCCGCCGCCGGCTGCGGTGAGGTATGCGCCGGGCTCGGCGGGCAGTTCGCGGCCCAGCAGGGGGCGCAGGCTCATGTACGGGGTGGCGTCGCCGACGAAGATGCCGCCGAGCAGGGTCTTGGCGTCGTCGGTGGTGACGATCTTCTGGTAGACGCCCCGGGCGGGGTCGGCGTAGACGATTTCCAGGGAGTGCTCGGTCTTGGCGAAGGCGTCGCCGAAGCTGGCGACGTCCACTCCGGAGAGCTTGAGCTTGGTGGCAGTGTCGAACCCGGGGAAGGTCGCCTTCCCGCCGTGCAGCCGGTCGGCTACGATCTCGGCCATGGTGTTCGCCGGCGCCACGAGTCCCAGGCACATGCCCTCGAAGTTCGCGACCTCACCAATGGCCCAGATTCCGGGGACCGGGGTGGCGCAGTGGTCGTTGATGACCACGCCACCCTTCTCTCCCAGTTCGAACAGCTGTTCTTTGCCTTCCGAAGGGTCCTGGGCGGCGCGGAATAGTTCATCGCGGGGGCGGATGCCGATGGACGCGATGACCATGTCGGCGGGGACGATGCGGCCGTCCCTCATGAGGACGCCGGTGACCTGGCCGTCGTCGTCGGACAATACTTCGGCGGGGTAGGTTCCCGTAAGGACCTCCAGCCCCTTGGCCGTGACCAGCCGGCCCAGCGCCTGGCCGGCACCCTCATCCAGCTGGGCGTTCATGAGCCAGCGCGAACCGTTGATGACGGTGGCCTGCGCGCCCAACTCCATGGTCCCGGCCGCCGCTTCCAGACCGAGGAGGCCGCCGCCGATGGTCACCGTCTTGACGGTCCGGCCGAGCTTCCCGCTGAGTTCGGCAATGGCCTTGTTGATGGCCCAGACGTCGTCGAGCGTGCGGTAGACATGGGCGAGCTCGCCGCCGGGGAAGGGGAGCTCTGCCGCGTCCGAGCCGGTGGCCACCACCAGGTGATCGTATTCGTACGTGTTGCCGGCCGCGGTCTCCACGGACTTGGCATCGGGGTTGATCCTGACTACGCGCTCGCCAGTGCGCAGGGAGATGGCCTCGTGCTCCCACATGGACATGTCGCCCAAGGTGAGGTCATAGTCCACATCGGTCAACGCCTTGCTCAGCGTGACCCGGTCATAGGGAACGTGCTCTTCCTCGGTCAGGACCGTGACGTGCCAGCCCTCAAGACCGCGGGTATGCATGGCGTCGGCAAAACGGTGGGCCGCAGGGCCTCCGCCGGCGACAACAATACGGCGCTGGTTTTCTGGGGTGGAAGTGTGTCCGGTCACTGGTGGCCTTTCGCATACGCCGCAGAACGTGCTCCGCAACTTGTCACCTCAGACTACGGACGGGCAGTTACTCTGCAGTTTCCCCTTTGTTTCGTGGTCTTAACTTCTGGGTCACGATTGCATGTCGGGACGTGTGAGGTCTCTTTTACGCACCGGACACATTGACTGCGTTCCCGTGAAACACGCCCCGCCTACCTTGAAGGTATGGCCGTGTGGCGGCCAAGGCCTGAAAGGAACGGACAGCATTTGTCCGGCCGAAGGCATAGCGAGAGGGGTTGACATGACCGTCATTCTGGAACGGGAAGAACAACTGACGAGCGCTCCGACGACGTCCGGCTGGCACCGTGTGTGCCCGTTGGACGAGCTTGAGCCGGCTTGGGGAGAGGCCGCATTGATAGATGGCGTGCAGGTGGCTCTCTTCCGCATCGACGCCGAAAATGTCTACGCAGTAGCCCAGCAGGACCCTGCAACCTTGGCCAACGTCATGGCCCGCGGCATCACCGGTTCCCGGGGATCACGCCCCACCATCGCCTCGCCGTTGCACAAGGAGGTCTACGACCTGCAGACCGGTGAGTGCTATTCCAACCCCGGGCTCCGGCTTCCGGCATTCAAGACCCGCATGGTTGATGGCTTCGTCGAGGTCGAACTCTAGATTAGAGTCCCAACGCTTCACGGACGTCGGCGAGTATGTGGTCCAAAGTGGTCCGCGCGGCGTGCCGGGTTTCTGCGAGTTCCGCCGCGGAACCGACCGACTTGATGACCTCCAGATAGCACTTGAGCTTTGGCTCGGTGCCACTGGGCCGGATGATGACGCGGCTCAGGTCCTTGGTCAGGTAGAGGAGGCCGTCCGTTGGCGGCAGTTGTTCGCTTCCCTCGGCCAGATCCACAAAGGCCTCGATGGCGGAACCGCCAAAGGACTCCGGCGGATCGGCCCGGAGCCGGTTCATCATGGCGTCCAGCAAACCAAGGTCAGCCACCCGGATGCTGAGCTGGTCGCTTGCATGCAGGCCGTGCACCAGGTAAATCTCGTCCAAGGTGTCGAAGATCGTTTTTCCCTCGGCCTTGGCCGCCGCCGCCAGTTCGGCGATGAGCAAGGAGGCGGAAATGCCATCCTTGTCCCTGACGAGTTCGGGAGCCACGCAGTAGCCCAAGGCTTCCTCGTAGCCGTACACAAGTCCCGGCACCCGGGAAATCCACTTGAATCCCGTCAACGTTTCTTCATGGGCGAAGCCTGCAGACGCCGCGATGCGGGAAAGCAGCCGGGACGAGACGATTGAGTTTGCGAAAACGCCCCGGCTCGAGTCCCCTTGCCGGGCGTCCGCGGCGTGCCGGGCCACGACATGTGCCCCGAGGAGAGCGCCGACTTCGTCACCACGCAACATCCGCCAGGCACCAGTATCAGGGTCCTTTGCCGCTACAGCCGCCCGGTCGGCGTCGGGGTCGTTGGCCAGCACGATGTCGGCGCCCGAGCGCGCCGCTGCTGCCAAGGCCAGGTCCAGCGCGCCGGGTTCTTCCGGGTTGGGGAAACTGACCGTGGGAAAGTCCGGATCCGGTGCTGCTTGCTCTTCCACGAGCGAGACGTCCGCGAAGCCTGCCGCACTGAGCACGGACACCGCAGTCTCACCACCCACACCGTGCATGGGGGTCAGGACGATCTTCAGCTCGCGGGCCGGAAAGTTTTCGACGTCGGCCAGGCCGGCCATTGCGGCCTCGTACTCGCCGGTGATGGAGCCGGGGAGCACGGTCCAGCCGGATTCAGCCAGTTCAATGGAATCCAAAGGGCCCACGGCTTCGATGCTTGCGGCGATCTGCGAATCGTAGGGTGCCACGATCTGGGATCCCCGCCCGCTTTCCTCCACGGCCCGGCCGCCGAGATACACCTTGTATCCGTTGTCCTGCGGCGGATTGTGGCTCGCTGTGACCATGACGCCGCCGTCGCAATCGAGGGACCGGACCGCGTAAGCCAGCAGCGGGGTGGGAAGCGCTGAAGGCATCAGGAAGGTGTCGATTCCCGCGGCCGTGAAGATGGCGGCAGTCTCCAGGGCGAAGACATCCGAGTTGTGCCTCGCGTCATAGCCGACGACGGCGCGCGGCCGCGTTCCGGGGGAAGCCGCCTCAACGGCGTCCTTGAGGAAGGCCGCCAAACCTGCCGCTGCCCGCCGCACCACCACCCGGTTCATCCTGTTGGGACCCGGGCCTAGGGCTGCCCGGAGTCCCGCGGTACCGAACTGCAGTGTTCCACTGAAGCTGTCTTCAAGCTGTTGACGGGCTGCAGCGACGCCGCTGGAGGCGAGTCCGGTCAGTTCGGCCAGTGCTGCCGCAGTGATCGGGTCCGGGTCCTGGGCAGCCCACTCGCCGGCGTCGGATATCAGCTTTTCAAATTCGGCATCGCTCGATGTCATAGGGATAAAGCTATCGTCAAAGAGAATGAATGCCGAGGTCAAGGGCTATGTCAGCCGTCACAGTCCGGCCGCCCCACCACAAGTGACTCGCATTTGTTGTCGTTATAAGGCGGGCAAAGTCATATGGTCGTAGCAACGCTCTGATTGATGGAGCGTTCTATGGTCAGGTCATTTCCTCAGAGTGCCCGCAACGAGTTTGTGGACTT